>JAKVCE010000083.1 GCA_022447405.1 Planctomycetota bacterium
CATGAGCCCTTCGAGCAGCGCCTCAGGGCGCGGCGGGCAGCCGGCGATGTAGACGTCGACAGGTACGATTCGGTCCACGCCCTTCATGACGGTGTAGCCGAACTTGTAGTAGGGGCCGCCGCCGGTGGCGCAGGCGCCCATCGCGATGACGTACTTCGGCGAAGGCATCTGGTCGTAGAGGCGCTTGACGCGCTCGCCCATTTTGAAGTTCACGGTCCCTGCCACGATCATCAGGTCTGCCTGCCGAGGGGTCGCGCGGAACGCGCCCGCCCCGAAGCGGTCGATGTCGTGGTGAGCCGCGCCGACCGCCATCATCTCGATGGCGCAGCAGGCCAGACCGAAGGTCATCGGCCAGATGCTGGAGAGGCGCGCCCAGTTGAGGAGCCAGTCGACCTTAGTGGTCAGGACGTTCTCCTCGAAGCTGTTCTGAAGGATGGGCATATCAGTTCTTCCTGGTCAAGCCGTGGCGGGCGCCTCCGCGCCCTCTCCTGTGGTCCCGTCGTCGGTGTCCTCTCCGCCGTGGTCCTCTGATTCGGACTGCTCCTCTTCCAGATCTGCGACGGTCCGCGCCAAGGGCAAGCGGCGCGGGCGCGTCGGCTCCCACTCTCTCGCCTTGTAAGTCATGACCCAGTCCAGGTCTCCCTTCGCCCAGACCGCGACGAGCCCGAAGAAGAGCACGACGACAAAGACCAAGACGTGCACCAGCGCGAGGTTGCCGATCGTGCTCGTCTCTCCCGAGACGATGTCTGTGAAGACACCAAACACCGGGAAGAGGAAGCCGATCTCGACCGCGAA
Organism: Planctomycetota bacterium; assembly: GCA_022447405.1. Lineage (GTDB taxonomy): Bacteria > Planctomycetota > UBA1135 > UBA1135 > JAKVCE01. The sequence continues at coordinate 796 of JAKVCE010000083.1, forward strand.
GATCACGTAGACGAGCGCGACCGTGTAGTAGCGGATGTCGAACTTGATCCAGGTGTCGCCGAGCGTCTCCTCACCACACTCATACACCTCAAGCCCCTGCGTCCCCTTCCGCCGCGGCCGAATGATCGAGCCGATGATGACGTTCAGGAATACGAAGACGAATCCGACAGAGCCGAAGACGAGAGCGTTGAGGTAGTCGAAGTACATCCGACGGGGGGATACGCGAGGTCAGCATGCGACGCACAGTGATGCGCGACGCGGGTGCTGCTGTGAGCGTGATTCTGGAGGGGTTTGAGAGCGTTGAATGGGGGTTGCAGAGCTCACCTGGGGGGCCTTGAAGAGGGCTTCCAGAGAGTTCTGTGGGCGCTTTTTCGCCCTCCAAGAGAGCCCCTTCTTGAGAGCCCTGATGGTGATCCCAGGACCGTCGTCCGAGGATTTCAGGCGTTGAGTTTATGGACGCCGCTGAGAGGGTGTCAAGCAGCCTAGCGAGTCAGTTGTGCCGAGTCTCAGGCCCGCTCTTTGATCTGATCCTGAAGGCCCGAGACCCGAGCCCTGAGCGCCCTCGCTTGACCACCGCGGAAGTCCGCTCCAGGACGGCTCTGATCCCCTCTCATAGAGCTTCGCAAGAGCGCTCAGAGTCAGCCTCGTCATGACTCCACGTCCTGTCCGGAAGTATCCCCTGGGGATCAGAAGAGGGGCGCACCCCTAAAAAACAGTCCCGCGTATCGTAATTCTCTTTTTCACAGTGACTTAAGGTAATAAAAGCTCCTCTACGAGCTAGGAACACCCCCCCTAGAACTGTCTCTAGGCGCCCCCTAGATGGATCCGCCCTAAGGGGCTAGAATGATGGTTCGGCGGGTTGTAGATACAGCGATCCCAAGTGTTTGCGACGCCTCGTCCTCCCCCCAGAGCCTCCTGGGGGCAAATCCAACAGCCCGGCAGCGCCAACTCCCCAACTCCCCATGGTCCATCTCACTCCCGATACCCTCATCACAGGCCCCAAAGCGACTGAGCGCTGGGGGCGCGCCATCTTCATTGACCTCGGCGCCGCAGGCACGACCCTCGCTGTGAGCCGCGAAAACCGCCTCCCCAGGGCCTCTGTCGTCGTCACCCTCGCGGCGCAGGAGCTCATGCGCCTCAGCAAGGCTGGGGAGAAGGCAGAGCACATCGTCCTCATCGGCTCGGACGTGGACCCCACCCACCACCCCGATTTCCGCGAGATCAGCGACAACGTCCGCGAGCTCAGGAACAAGTGGTTCCCGCGCGCCAAGCTCGTCCTCATCTCTGATGACCCTCAGCTGGACCTCCCCGAGACCCGCATCGCCCTCGGCTCCTACGACTTCAACGTGGTGCGCCTAGAGAGCGGCACGGCGAAGACTTATTCGGCCATGACGGGCAAGAAGAGCACCGAGCTCGGCGCCCTCATCAAGCACCTCACGCACGTCGAACGCGTCGTCGTCCGCGCCGAGATCGGCCGCGGCAAGATCGACAACTCGACCCCCTCCGAGGTCAAGAACTGGATGAAGAAGCTCCGCGAGGTCGAGCCGGTCGAGGTGCAGCTCACCACCCTGAAGGGCCGAGGGAAGCCCTCAGACAGCCGCCGCGCTGTCACGCAGTCCGTCCTGGACAAGGTCGCCGAAGACGGCGGCGATGAGCTCGGGACCACGGTCAACGTCTACAAGCCGGGCTCGAACCTCGAGCCCGTCTAAGACCGCAGCGCTCTAGACCTCACTCTGCGAGCGGCGTCGGGTTCCCTTCGGGATCGACCGCGACCATCGTCACCTGCGCCTCCGTCACGGGGATGTGCCCGCCGTCGCCGAAGCGACGCTGCGCCCAGACGCAGACGCGTGTGCGCACAGAGGTCCTGCCCACCTTCACGGTCTCCGTGAAGAAAGAGACGAGGTCTCCGACGTGCACGGGCTCCTTGAACTCGACCTCATCCATGGCGACCGTCACCACCATCCCTTGGTGGTGCTTGTGCGCCTCGATCGCGGCCGCGAGGTCGAGGTGGGAGAGGATGACCCCGCCGAAGATCGTCCCGGCGGCGTTCGTGTCACGCGGCAACATGACCACGCGGATCGCGGGGTCTCCGCTCGGGGGAGAGAGTGTTTCGCTCATGGTCTCGTCGCTCACGCGTAGTCCGCCAGCCAGGATTCTGCCGTCTCTCGCGCGAGCTGCTCCAGCGCGTCGAGGCGACCCTTGAAGAAGTGATCGGTGCCCTGGACGCAGGCCGTGCGGACTCCTCGCGGCAAATTCGGAAAGAGCTCACGAACCGCGGCGTGATTCCCGAAGTCGTCATCTTCGGCCTGCAGGACGAGGCTAGGGATGGAGAGCTCATTCAGCCCAGGACACTCGTAAGCCCTGACCGGCAGCGCGACGAGGAGTGCGCGCTCGATGCGCTCGTCTCGCCCAGCCGCCAGGAGCGCTGTCCTCGCCCCGAAGGAGAAGCCCGCGCCCCAGAGCGGCAGCCCCGGACGCTCGCCCAAGAGCCAGCCGCATGCGCTCAGCATGTCCTCCACCTCCCCTTCTCCGTCATCGTGGGAGCCAGCGCTGGTTCCGACGCCGCGGAAGTTGAACCGCAGCGTCGCGATCCCCGCCTCCTTCATCCCCCGCGCGACGTGATAGACGACGCTCGAGTGCATGTTCCCGCCGTGTAGGGGATGCGGGTGGGCGAGGACGCACAGCGCGCGCGGCGCCCCCACCTCGGGGGTCGAGAGCTCGCCCTCAAGGCGGCCGACCGGGCCCTCCCACGCGACCCTCAACCCTCGACCTCCTGACCCTCGAGGAGCGCACGCAGCTCTCCAGGCAGCGGGCTCTCAACCGTGACCCGCTCGCCTGTCGAGGGCGTGGTGAAGGAGAGCCGATGATGATGCAGCGCTTGACGATCAATGATGAGGCGCGCGAGGTCATCCTCAGTCAGCTCATCATCCGCGGCCCTTTGGAAGATGGTCTCGTCTTCGCCGTAGAGCTTGTCGCCGACGATGGGGTGACCGATCCCAGCCAAGTGCACGCGGATCTGGTGCTGCCTGCCGGTGAAGAGCTCGCACTCGAGGAGGGAGCGATCGCCGACGCGCTCAAGGACGCGCCAGTCTGTGCGCGACTCCTGCCCGTCCGCTATGCACGCCATCTTGAGCCGGATGGAGCTCGTCCGCGACGAGCCGATGGGGTGGTCGCAGGTCCCCTCCTCCGCGCTCGGCGCGCCGTGCACGATGGCGAGGTAGCGCTTCTCCACCTCGCGGTCCTCAAACTGCCGAGAGAGCTCAGCGTGCTCCGCCGCGCCCTTGGCGACGAGGAGGACTCCGCTCGTCTCGCGGTCGAGGCGGTGGCAGAGGCGCGGCCGCACACCTCCCGAGCGCATCTCCTCGGAGTACATGGCGTGGAGGCGCAAGAGCAGGCTGTCGTCTAGGTACCTCGAGGTGGGGTGCACCGCGAGCGGGGCGGGCTTCATGACGGCGACGCAGGCCTCGTCCTCGTAGAGGACCGTGAGGTCTATGTCGATGTCCGCCGGAGGAGCCTGCCGGTTCTCAGGCGGGATCACGATGACCACGCGAGAGCCGTGACGCAGGCGCCGCCCAGAGCGCGTCTCCAGCTTGAGCTCACCTGTCCCCTCCGGCCGCTCCGGAGTGCTGGCGTCTACGTGCACCCAGCCATCCCTCACGAGCTCCTTGAGCGAGCTCCGCGAACGCCACTTCAGGTGGCGAGCGAGGAAGGAGTCCAGCCGGATCGAGACGTCCTCGACGCGCTCCCCGAGCGCGCTCGCGTCGACCATGAGCTCCACCCTGTCCAGGGGTTGGGTGAGGTCGCGGTCTTTTTCGAAGAGTCCCATGCAGGCCTAAAAAAGAAACGGCCCACCCGCACGCTGCGAGAGAGCCGTTCGCTTTGAGCTTTGTTCGTAGTCCCTAGCGGCGGGCGCGGCTCCGACGGAAGTTCGGGTCCTGCTTGCGAGCGGCCTTGAGGATGGTGCGGATGCGCTCGCGGCCCTCACGGCGGCGCCGGTCAGAGCGCTTCTCATGCCAGGTGTTGGCCTTCGCCATACGGAAGATGCCGCCGAAGTTGCACTGCCGCTTGAAGCGGCGCAGGGCGGCCTCGAGCGACTCGTTGCTGCGTACTTGAACCTTGATCGACACGCTGTTTTCGGGCTTCTCCGAGCTGGGGATGGGGTTGATGAGAGGCGGCGCTGGCGCGCACCCCGCAATGTTGAGCGAAAAAGAATAGCGGCGAATGAGCGATCCGTCCAAGGCTCGGCTGGATTTCCAGCCCCTCTGATAGGATCCTCGGCTCGTGGGCACCGAGAGAGGGACCCCCGGGGAGCCCCCGGGGGCGTCCATGGAGGGTCCCTTGACCCTCCAGGGGACGATCGAGGTCGTCACCTTCACGAGCACCGAGACCCTGTACTCGGTGCTGAGGGTGAGGCCCGAGGACGGTCAAGACCTCCCCTCAGACGGCCTCTTCAGGCCAGCGAGGATCACGGCCGTAGGCCGCGCGCCGGGCCCGGAGGTCGGGCAACGCGTGCGTATCACGGGGAGCTGGGAGGAGCACCCCAGCCACGGCAAGCAGTTCAGCTTCGACTCCCTAGAGCTCTTGGCGCCCGCCGACACAGAGGGCCTCGTCGCCTACCTCTCCTCCCCGACCTTCAAGGGGATCGGCCCGACCATCGCCCAGCGCATCGTCGATCGCCTCGGAGAGAGCGCGCTCGAAGCCATCCGTGAGGACCCGTCCTGCCTGAAGGGGATCCGCGGCCTCAAGGAGGAGACCGCCGCCGCGCTCGCGCGCGCCCTCGAGAGCTCGCTGGGCGCACACAAGGCCCTCGCGTGGCTGCGCAGCCTCGGGCTCGGTCCAGGCCAGTCCGCGCGCATCCACACGGCGCTCGGGGACAAGACAGAGGAGACGATTCAGGAGGACCCATACCAGCTCGCACGCATCGTGGAGGGCATAGGCTTCGCCACGGCCGACCGCATCGCGCTCGGGATGGACTTCTCACGCGATGATCCGCGCCGGCTCGCTGCGGGCCTCCTCCACACGCTGCGCCGCTCAGCTGACTCCGGGCACACCTTCCTCGCGGAGCCCGCGCTCCTCGACGAGGCCGCGGGCGTCCTCGACCTCGAGGACTGCGGTGCGGCGCTGCGCGGTGAGCTCGCCGCGCTGCGCTCCTCCGAGGCGGTCATCATCGAGGGAGAGAACGAGGAGGGCCGCCGCGTCTACCTGCCGCACCTCTCCGCCTCAGAGCGCGGGCTCGCCAGACAGCTCAATGAGCTCCTCTCCGTGAGCTCGCTCGGTCCGCTCGCCACCGCAGACCAGCTCAGCGCGGCTGAGGCTTCGAGCGGGCTAGAGCTCCACACCGACCAACGGAGCGCAGTCCTCGGGCTCCTCGCCGAGCCCGTCGGGCTGCTCACCGGCGGCCCAGGCGTCGGCAAGACCACGATCATCCGGCTCGTCGTCGACCTCGCCATGGCGGCGGGGGCGAAGGTCGCCCTCGCCTCCCCCACGGGTCGGGCCGCGAAGCGCCTCGCCGAGGCCACCGGCCACGACGCCTCGACGATCCACCGGCTCCTCGGCTGGGACCCTCACAAGCGCGGCTTCCAGCACGACAACGACTCACCGCTCGAGGCAGACCTCATCGTCGTGGATGAGATCTCGATGCTCGACGTCGTGCTCGCCTACCACCTCGCCCAGGCCGTCTCCCCCAAGACTCGCCTAGTCCTCGTCGGCGACCCAGATCAGCTCCCCTCCGTCGGCCCGGGCCACGTGCTCTCCGACCTGCTCACTTCAGGGGTGGTCCCGGTGCACCGCCTGACCGAAATCTTCCGTCAGGGCGCGGGGAGCTTGATCGTCCACAACGCACACCGCGTGCTCGCGGGAGAGCTCCCGGTGCTGCCCGAAGCTGGAGACCGCAGCCGCGACTTCTACTTCTTCCCCGCCGAGGCCCCTGAAGAGTGCGCCGAGCTCCTCGTCGACGTGGTCACCAAGCGCATCCCCGACACCTTCGGTCATGACTGGATGGAGGATGTGCAGGTGCTCGCGCCGATCTACAAGGGCGCGTGCGGCGTAGACATCTTGAACACGCGGCTGCGCGAGGCGCAGGGCCTCGGCGGCACGCAGCTCGAGCGCGGCGACAAGGTCTGGCGCGTCGGTGATCGCGTCATCCAGACTCGCAACGACTACGAGAAGGAGGTCTTCAACGGCGACCTCGGGCGGATCATCGAGGCCGACGCGAAGGACGGGCTCGTCGTCCGCTTCCCAGAGCGTGACGCAGGCTACGCCTTAGCGGAGCTCGGCGACCTCTCGCCCGCTTACGCCATCACGGTGCACCGCTCCCAAGGGGGTGAGTATCCGGTGGTCGTCCTGCCGATGGTCACGCAGCACCACGTGATGCTGCAGCGCAACCTGCTCTACACCGCGATCACGCGGGCGCGAGCGCTCGTCGTCGTCGTCGGCTCCCGGCGCGCCATGGAGCGCGCGATCAGCAACACTGAGCAGGCCGAGCGCACGAGCTACCTCACCGAGCGCCTGAGGGCGCTCGACGCTAGTCCTCCTGATTGAAGTAGCGTCGCCCCTCGAGAGAGTCCGGCATGCAGCGCATCTCGTCGACTGCGTCTGGGTCCGTGTGGGCGTAGCGGTACCCCTCGCCATAGCCCGCCTCTTTCATGAGCGAGGTCGAAGCGTTCCTGAGGTGCAGCGGCACGGGGTCAGCCGAGGTCCCCTGCACGTCCGCCTCGGCTTGGCCTAGGGCCACATAGATGGCGTTCGACTTCTTCGCCTGGGCGAGGAAGACCGCGGCCTGAGCGAGGGCCAGCCGGCCCTCGGGCTCACCCAGTCGGTGGTAGGCGTCGGCGCAGTCGAGCGCGACGCGCAGCGCGCGCGCGTCCGCGAGACCGATGTCTTCGAGGGCCATGCGGATGAGCCGACGGGCGATGTAGTTCCCGTCCTCTCCGGCCTCCATCATGCGCGTCACCCAGTAGAGCGAGGCGTCCACGTCGGAGTTGCGCACGCTCTTGTGGAGCGCGCTGATCAGGTTGTAGTGCTCCTCTCCGCTCTTGTCGTAGTGCAGGACCTTGCGCTGCAAGGCGTCGGGCAGGAGCTCAGCGGTGAGCTCGGCGCCCTCCCCAAGGAGCGAAGCAGCGGTCTCGAGCGCGGTGAGGGCGCGGCGCGCGTCACCGTCGGTGGCGTGGGCGACAGCGCGGAGGACGTCGTCGTCCGCGCTGACCTTCCCGGCGAGGCCGCGCTCTGTGTCTTCGAGCGCGCGGCGCAGGACGCTCACGAGGTCCTCGACGCTCAGGGGCTCGAGGATGAGCACGCGGAGGCGCGAGAGCAGC
>JAKVCE010000084.1 GCA_022447405.1 Planctomycetota bacterium
GGTTCTGCAGGGTGACATCGCCTGTGACGGCGCCCCCTTCGCTCATCTTGAGCGTCATCTTCGTCGATCCCGTGTTCGACTCTGCGTACTCGAAGCTCCAAGAGCCGTCGAGCTCGATGTCTTCATCGGGGGCCTCGCCGACCTCCTCTTCCTTGAGATCGAACTCCTCAAGCGCGCCGTCGACGATCATCGCCGCGAGGCGCGGCTTCTTCGTCGTCGGGTCTCCATCCCAGATGCAGAGGTTCGCCACGAAGCCCTCATCAACCGCTCCGACCCGACCGGAGAGATCGAGGAGCTCCGCGGCTCCGCTCGTGAGTGAGTTGAGGGCGACCTCGCTCGGGAGGCCCTCCTTGACCAAGGTGCGCACCCTCTCGAGCATCTTCTGGCTGCCGCTCTTCCCTGACCCAAAGGCGAAGGAGACCCCGGCTTCGTGAAGTCGGAGCGCGCAGTCTCGACCCTCCAGCCAGCGAGCGCGGCGCTCGCGCAGGACAGCCAGAGGCTCCTCGTACTCCCAAGAGGGCTCCTCCTCTGCCTCTGAGTCCTGGGCATCATCCGGCTCCTCGGAGCTCGGCGCTGACTCAGCGGGCGCCTCCTCGGCGGGTTCGTCCTCAGGTGCCTGCTCCTCCCCGTCGCCTCTGTCTTTACCCTTGCCCTTCCCTTTTTCTTCATCAGGGTCCTTCACCTCATCGCCCCAGTCGAGGGTGAGGATGACCGGGATCTCACGCTCACGCAGGACGTCTGCGACGCGCCAAGCCTCCAGACCACCGACGATCGCGATCTCTACGTTCCAGCCGCGTGCGCGCCACTCATCGCTGAGGCGCAGCCAGCGCAGGATGTCATCGTCTGTGTCCGCCTCACAGAGCAGCCGCCGCTCCCCCTTGAGGATGACCGCGCCCTCGCTGAGGTCCACGTCGTAGGCAGGCCGCGGCCCCGGGCGCCCCTCCTCCCAGCGGGCGCGCAGATCTTCGCTCCAGCTCGCGTCCAAGAAGAACTGTCGAAGCTGAGCGTGATATCCCATCAGCGTGCTCGGGTAGCCCGTCCCGGAGGCGCTGAAGGCCGCGCACTGGTAGACACCCTCGGAGATCACCTGATCCCTCGCGGCGGCCTCCGAGGCGGAGATGACCGCGCTCTTCCCGCCGAGGAGCTCACCGCTCGGGGCGACATGCAGCGTCCCGATACCGCTCTTGCGCAGCTCGGAGAGCTCATCTCCTTCGAAGACCAGCGCCTCCGCTGCGGAGAAGCCGGCGCGGATCCCCTTGCGGTTAGCCGCTCGCATCTCGGTCATGATCTCAGCGCTCACGTCGGGCTTGCGGTCCCGGTCCGTCTCGATCGATGGCGCTTCGACGCCGCTGGAAGTCCAAGCGTCGATGAGCGCGGGGGTGACCCAGCGGCCCTCGCCGGCGTAGCTGCGCACGCCGGGGAGGCTCGCGTTACGGTCCGTGAGGACGTCGGCGATGCGCCCGTGCTCGAGGAGCAGGCTGACGCGGGGGGATTCGAGGTCTGCCTCGAGCCGGACGTCGGTGATGAGCAGTCGCTCACCTGCCAGCGCGGGCGCGGTGCAGAGGACGAGGGCGGTGATGAGTCGCTTCATGGGGGCTCCAGTCTCTTTGGGACGCCCCACATTGTGCCCGACCTTGGGATCGGTCACACAGCAATTGGGGCGTGGGCCCCTGCTCGTCCCACGCCCGAGGCCCCTAGAGGGTCTCAGCGCTCTCTACTGGCAGAACTCGACCTCTAGGCCGTCGGAGAGGTTGAAGCTCGAGCCGTCCCGGAACCAGAACTGGAAGTTCCAGACCTCGCCCGCGGCGATCCCCTCAGCAGAGAGGTCGACCGCGTAGTCGACATCGCCAAACCCGTCGGTCTGCACCACGGGGAGTCTCTGTGTCTGGCCTCCAACACAGCGCACACCGTCACCGAAGGGGACGCTGAGCTGGTTGGGTCCGTAGTAGAAGATCCCGAACTGACCTGTGGCGCAGGAGATGGCCTCCAGCGTGAAGTCGTTGTCGGAGACGCTCAGCGAACCAGAGCGCATGATCACCGCGCTCCCACCCGAGGAGTTGGGGGACTGGGCGCAGTAGCTCGCGCTCTCGCAGCCGCCACCACCTGCAGCGACGGCGGCCTCGACCGCGGCCTGCGCGTTGACCTTCCCGAAGCCGTAGTAGTCGCTGTGACCGTTGGCGTCGTAGTTCCCGCCCGCGGGGTCGATCTTCACAGCGGTGTCCTGGACGATCTCGATCGCCTCCTCACGCGTGAGGTTCGGGTTCGCTGAGAAGACGAGGGCGAACACGCCCGCCGCGCAGGGGCTCGCTGAGGAGGTCCCACCAAAGGTGCTCGTGTAGTCCGAGGCGTCATAGCCCGCGGCGCCGAGGCGGTCCGTGGTCCAGACGCCGTTGACCCCTCCGTTCGAGGGCGCACAGATGTCGACCGAGGGCCCGAAGGAGGAGTAGGAGGAGCGCACGTCTTGATCGTTACTCGCGGAGACGCCCAAGACGCCAGAGTAGGAGGCGTAGCCATTACCCGAGTTGTTCGCGCCGCTGTTCCCGGCGGCGAAGAGTGTCAACATCCCGAGGCCACCACGGCCGTTCTGGTTCGCGTCATCGATGGCCGCCTGGGTCGGGCCGGCGAGCGGCGCGGCAGCGGCAGGACCCCAGGAGCAGTTCATGATGCTCGCGCCGTTCTGGCGAGCGAAGTTCCAGGCGTCTGCCTCGTCCTGCATCGTGGGCTGGAGGAAGATGTTGCCGTCGGAGAGGAAACGGATCGCCATGTGGCTGCAGTCCTGGGCGACGCCAGAGATCCCGACGCCGTTGTTCCCCATGCCAGCCGCCACTCCGGCGACGCTCGTGCCGTGGTTGTCCGAGAAGAGCCCGAAGAGGTAGGTCTCCGCTGAGGGATCGTTGTCATCTTCGAGCACGTCCAGGCCCTGGACAGAGTTCGCGGCGAGGTCGGGGTGACCCAGCTCGCAGCCCGAGTCCATCACGGCGACGATGACGTCGGAGCTGCCGCGGGTGGTCAGCCACGCGCCCGAGGCGTCGACGTCCGCGTCGACCTGCGCGCCTAATTGCCCTGTGCTCTCCAGGTGCCACTGGTTGGAGTAGAGGGGGTCGTTCGTGCCGCCGCCCGCGGAGAGGGGTATGCGATAGAGCTGGAAGTCGGGCACGCTGAACAGCACCGCGCCGCTACGCGCGAGCTCATTGGAGCGCTCGAGGGGGTCGACGCCGTTGGGAACTTGATACACGACGCCAGGGTTGACCGAGTACTCAAGCTGCGCGGTCTCGATGAGCCCCGTCGTCAGCTCTTCGCGCTGCGCTTGGCTGGTCTCGGGGTGCCAGCGCACCAAGAGCTCCTCCGTCAGGTAGCGCGGATCCTCCAGCGCGTAGAGGCGCGGGCTCGCAGAGAGGACGCGCTCGTCAGCGCGGAGCGCTTCGCAGACCGCGAGCGCCGCGCGCGCGGTCGTCCCTTGGACTGTCTCAAGGTAGACCGTGACACCGGACTGAAAGTAGGTGGCCTCCGCTTGTCCAGGAGCGACCAGCTCGATGCTGGCGATCTGCGCGCGCACCTCAGCCTCCGTGAGCTCCTCCGCGAAGCGCAGCCCGAGGCTCGTGGGATCTACCCTGAGGGGCTGCCAGGTCTCTCCGTCTAAATACCCGAGGCGCTCTGCCTGAGAAGGGTCGCCTTCGGTCTGTGCTTGTACGGGGAGCGTGAGGAGGAGAGCGAAGAGGGGGGTCCGCATGGGAGGGCTTGGGTACGGGGTCTGTCGAGCGCGCGACTCTCAAGGCCGCGCATCAGGTCCCCAGAATATCAGCCTTCACCGATCCTGCCTCCTCCTAGCTCCTCGGTAGAGGAGTTCGCCCTCAGGTGTTGCATTGTGACCCGGACAGCGTACGAAGGGGGCATGAGCCAGCCCGCACGCATCGGAGTCGTGACCGTTTCAGACCGCGCGAGCCGCGGTGAGTACGAGGACCGCGGCGGCCCCGCGATCGCCGCCTACCTCGAGGAGGTCCTCACCTCCCCCTATGAGACGGTCCCCAGGGTCATCCCGGATGAGCGAGAGACCATCGAGGACGCGCTCAAGGAGCTCGCGGATGAGGAGGGCTGCTGCCTCGTCGTGACCACAGGTGGGACCGGCCCCGCCAAGCGCGACGTGACGGTCGAGGCCACCCTCGCCGTCGTCGAGAAGCCCATGCCGGGCTTCGGCGAGCTCATGCGTCAGGTCTCGTTGAAGGCGGTCCCCACCGCCATCCTCTCTCGCCAAGAGGCCGGCATCCGCGGCGGCTGCCTCATCGTCAACCTGCCGGGGCAGCCCAAGGCCATCGGCGAGTGCCTCGACGCGGTCTTCCCCGCGATCCCCTACTGCGTCGACCTGATCGAGGGTCCCTTCTTGGAGACGAACGAGTCACGCTTCGTGACCTTCCGACCTAAGAAGAAGTGACCGCCACTCTAGCCTAGAACCAACCACTCCAGATTGGTCTCCTACTAGAGGCGGCAACGCTCTGCTGTCGCCAGCTTCAACCCAATCACTTTGACGATGTCGAACCACTCTAAACTCCTCGTCCTCTTCTCATCCCTCGTGCTCCTCATCGCGCCGGCTTGTAGCGGCGGCGGATCTGACTCACCTGGCTCCTCCGATTCTGGGGAAGACAGCAGCACCTGGGGCGAGATGAGCTGGGGCGAAGGGACGTGGGGCTAAGTCAAAAAAGGACACCTGAGATGAACCATAAGACCATCGCCGTCGCCGTCGCCCTCTCCGCTGGAGTCGGACTCGCATTCCAAGACTTCGGGGTACCCCCCGGAGTTCCCAACGTCTTCGTCGGAGGCGAGGTCGCCGTAGCAGACGATGTGAACGAGAACTTTGATTGGGTGGAGGACGAGATCACCGACCTGCGTATCAGTGACAACGCAGTCGACATTCAGCTCGCCCTCTTGGACGAGGCCTTACGGGAGCGCTCTCAGTCTTTCGCGGCGTTGGGGTATTTCTCATCAGGAGATTGTTTCCCCGGAGGCGGCCCCCTGCTTCAGGATGAGATGGCCGCTGGATGCCCAAGCTTTCGCGGTTGGCTAGACATCCCCGTCCCGCAGGACTGGGACAAGGCCAGCGACATGACTGTCACATTCAGCGTCAACAACTATGTCGACATCTTCGGAGGTCAGCTGGGTGAGACCTTCAACTTCGAGGTTTATGGCAAATTGATTAGCGGCGGCGAAAACGCCGTCGGTGACTCCTTCTGCGATCCTGGTCCCGGCAGCTCGGACTTCTCTGACAGCTTCCAGCTCACCGTGCCAACCGTCCAGCCGGAAGTGCCGACTCCGTTCGGCGAGCTCCACAAGGGGAAGGTTTCGTATTCAATACCTAGCGGCTACCCCCACCCTGTGACCGCATCGTTCACCATCTCACCTCAATCAGGTGACCCTCTGCTGGGTGGATTCGGACCTTGGGACAACCCTCAGATGATGCGCGTGGTCTTCTACGCCGAGTCCGTGCCTGTCTTCGCTGGCGGCGGGGGCGGCGGGGGCGGCTATGAGCCCTGCCTCTACAGCGACGGCAGCTTGTCCCCTGAGGACACCATCGAGCAGTTCTTCGCGCCGCCGTCCTTCGTTCAACTGAGCTACTTAACTGAGTGATCAGAGGCAGCTACCGCTCTGTAACCGTGACCTCGCAACCACCGCTGAAAGCGACGTCCATGGTCGTCCCCATGTTCGTCGTCACATAGCCCGCGAGCTCACCCTCACACGCCTCGTCAGCCTGGCGCGCGGTGAACCCCACCGGCCCGTCCCCGGCGACATGAAATGAGAGCTCGGCTCGCGCCTGCGGGCCGAGCTCTTTGATCATCTGCGACCCTCCGGGCCAAGTGATGTTGAGGTCTTCGACGATCACGTCGGACTCATTCACGAGCGAGAGCTGCACTCGGCTGAAGGTGTCCCCGGCGACCCAGATGCAGGCCAACGCGGCAGGAAAGTTCGCCATCAAGAGGATGATGGTGAGGAGCACATTTTGAGCGAGGTCTCGCTTCGGGGCGCCGCTCCGTCCGCCCTTCACTAGGTAGACCCCGAGGGTGACGATCCCCACGAAGAACAGCCCCAAACCACCCATCAAGATGGACATCCCGACCTGAGCCCACCCCCGCATCTCGCCGGGGCTCACGTCCGACTGGAGGAAGACGAAGAGGGTGATAAGGCCGGTGAGCAACGGGAGGGCTCCGCAAGTGATCGCGATGCGCAGCCAAACCCCTGCGCTGCGTTGCAGCTCCGTCCCCTCCACCATCAAAGCCCCCTCATCCACTCGGGTACGAAGCGCGCGCGCTCAGGATCAGCGAGGACCTCATCGAGCCCCGCGACCAGGCGCTCCTTGTCCTTAGGGAGCGTGCCAGCGAGGGCCAGGTAGTTGCTCGCGTGGTTGGAGCGGAACACCGAGCCCTCGAGCTCGAGCCCAGCGAGGAACTCACGCAGCTCACAGGCGAGCTCTACCGGGTCCAGGTGATCCACCTCTCCGCGCTGGTCCTCCTCCCAGAGCGGCGTGTCCTCGACCGGGGTCATGACGAGCGTGCTCACGAAGCGCGGCTGGATGGCGTTGACGACGCGGGCGGACTCAATGGCGTGATCACGAGAGCCCGCTCTGCCGCCCGCTCCCAAGAGGATCATCGTCGAGAGCTTCACCCCCGCCTCGTGCGCCTTCTGACCTACAGCGATCATCTCCTCCGCGTCGACCCCCTTCTCGAGGCTCTCCAAGACGCCGTCGTGTCCCGACTCGATCCCTAAGTAATAGAGCGTGAGCCCGCGCTCCTTTAGGTCACGCATCTCCTCGACGCTGCGCACCTGCAGCGACTGCGGGGACGCGTAGCATGAGACGCGGCGCAGGTCCGGGAAGGCCGCGTTGAGGCGATCCAAGAGCTCCGCCAGGAAGGAGTGCTTGGCCACGAGGGCGTCGCCGTCAGCCAGGAAGACCTTGTCCACTCGGCCTAGGTGAGCCGCTGCCCAGTCGATCTCTGCCTGCAGCTCATCGATCGGGCGCACCCGGAAGCGCTTGTCGCGATACATGGCGCAGAAGGTGCAGAGGTTGTAGCTGCAGCCGATGGTCGCCTGGAGGATCAGGCTGTTGGCCTCCGAGGGGGGCCGGAAGAGCTTGCCTTCGTACTGGATCACAGCTCACATCCTATGCGCTTCAAGCGCGCCCTTGCGGCGGAATAGCGGGTAGGATGTCGGTCGAACTCAGCCCCCTGCCCCACAAAAGCCATGACTCTCACAGAACAGGTCTACACCGAACTCCGCCAAGTCTTCGATCCGGAGATCCCCGTCAACATCATCGACCTCGGCCTCGTCTACGACGTGAAGGTCGACGGGACAGACTGCAACATCACGATGACCCTGACGTCACAGAGCTGCCCTGAAGCCAAGACGATCCCGGACGTGATGAAGCGCCGCGTGAAGACCATCGAGGGGATCGAGGAGTGCGAGATCGAGATCGTGTGGGAGCCCGCCTGGACGCCGCAGCTGATCTCGGAAGAGGGTCGTCAGATCCTCGGCATCGAGGACGACTGAGCGCTCCTCACTGAACCACGTTCATGCCGCCTGCCGGCCCTGGCGGCGGCGCGTCCGGGTTCTCTTTGAGCTCCTCCTTCCAGGAGATCATGCGCGCCTCCGCGCCCTCTTTCTCCGCGAGCTCGATCAGGCGCTTCGCCTCAGCCTCCTCCCCGGCCTTCTCCGCATCGTTGGAGAGGCGCATGTAGAAGATCGAGAGGCTCGTGTGCGCGAAGGCGTCGTTCGGGTCTAGCTCCACGATCCGTAGACCCGTCGCGACCGCGGCGTCACCGTCGCCCGAGTTCATCTGTGCCATCGCGAGGGCGTGCAGGCAGTCGACCCAGTCGGGGTCCTCCTCGAGCGCGCGGTTGTAGCACTCGATGGCCTCCTTGAACTCGTTCTGCCCGAAGTGGCCTAAGCCCTGCTTGTAGTGCTCGATGCGCTCGCTCATAGAGGCAGCCTAACCGGAGGCGGCTCGCGCGACTACATCACGGGCTCGATCCCGAGCTCCGC
>JAKVCE010000085.1:0-6351 GCA_022447405.1 Planctomycetota bacterium
AGAAGACACCGAGGACCCCTCGACGTGGACCGCGCCCAACCCCGGCTACGACCCGAACCACTAC
This sequence comes from Planctomycetota bacterium, assembly GCA_022447405.1. GTDB lineage: Bacteria > Planctomycetota > UBA1135 > UBA1135 > JAKVCE01. The sequence goes on from JAKVCE010000085.1 coordinate 65, forward strand.
CCGCGCTACTACCAGTTCGGCGAGGGAGACGAGATCCCGATCTACAACAAGGGAGATCTCTACTTCGACACCGCGACGGGGACCTGGCACGGCGACGACGAGGTCACGCTCAAGTGGACCGAGAACAAGCTCACGATCTGGGACCCTGACGACACGACCAACCCCGCCCTCTTTGACCAGGTGACCGGCGAGCCTGTCGCCGCGATCTCTGCGCTTGAGCCGGCGCAAGGGTGGCTCTCAGGTCCGATGCAGAAGCAGGCCATCGAGGACTTCGAGCTCGCGCACGCCTACGACACGCCGCTAGAGATCGACGCCTTGCTCTACACGAACAACGCGATCTTCGGGATCGCCCACAAGGCGGACACCATGCGAGGGCAGCTCCTCGTGAACGGGGCGCTCGTCTGCGCCGACCTGGGCGTCCTCGCCCCTGGCAGGAGGTACTGGAGCGGCTACGGCAGCCCCACCAACGTGCCGGGCTCGCCCTACAAGGTCGGTCTGCGGCTCAACTACGACCGCCGCGTGCGCGGCATGATCGACGTGGAGAGCTCGGACAGGGTGCGCTTGAAGCGGGTCCTTTGGAACCCCCGCGCGAGCTGGCTCTAGGCCTCCTGAGCTTCGAGCCAGCGCTCGGCGTCGATCGCCGCCATGCAGCCCGTGCCCGCCGCGGTGACGGCCTGTCTGTAGATGTGGTCCATCACGTCGCCGCATGCGAAGACGCCGTCCACCGAGGTGTAGGTGCCGTCGTGTACGACGATGTAGCCGTTCTCGTCCTTCTCGAGCTTGTCCTCAAAGATCTCTGAGTTCGGGGTGTGACCGATGGCGATGAAGATGCCGTCGCACTCGACCTCCATCTGCTCGCCGCTCTGGGTGTCCTCGAGGAGGGCCGCGCGGACCTTGCCGTCATCCCCGGGGAGGATGTCGACGACGGACTTGTTCAAGAGCCAATCGATCTTCTCGTTCGCCTTGCAGCGGTCGACCATGATCTTCGAAGCGCGGAACTCCTCGCGCCGGTGCACGATCGTCACCTTCCGCCCGAAGCGCGTGAGGTAGTTCGCCTCCTCCATCGCGCTGTCGCCGCCGCCGACGACGAGGATGTCCTTGTCGGGGAAGAACGCGCCGTCACAGGTCGCGCAAGCCGACACGCCGCGGCCCATGAGGGCGGTCTCCGCCTCGAGGCCCAAGAGCCGGGCGCTCGCTCCCGTCGAGATGATGACCGAGTGCGCCTGGAAGGTGTCGAAGTCCGTCTTGAGGGTGAAGGGGCGAGAGCTGAAGTCCACCTCGGTGATCTGCTCGAAGCGGATCTCCGTTCCGAAGCGCTCCGCCTGAGTCTGGAACTCCTGCATCATCTCCGGACCCATCACCCCCTCCGGGTAGCCGGGGAAGTTCTCGACGTCCGTCGTGATGGTCAGCTGGCCACCAGGTTGGAGGCCCTGGAAGAGGAGGGGCTCGAGGTTCGCGCGCGCGGTGTAGATGGCGGCGGTGTATCCAGCAGGGCCGGAGCCGATGATGACGACGTTTCGTACTTCGCTCATGAGTGTTGTGCCTCTAGTTGCTCTTCCTGTCTCGCGCTCACTTGGGCGCGGCGGGCGAGTCTAGTACCCGCTGCGCCCTCGCGCCATGAGCCAGACTGGACCTCCGAGCGCGCGGGGGTTCTACTCTCTGTATGGTCGGGCCCCGCGTCTATGAGCGTCACGAGGTTGACGAGCTGATCCCCCAGCTCGAGGAGATCCTCTCGCGCATCGAGTCACACCGGAAGGACCTCCAAGCCCTCAAGATCCGCGTCAACGCGCTGGAGATGATCTGGGGAGAGGCCCTCCAAGAGAAGTCCTGCGCAGATCACGGTGAGCTCGTGAGCCACATGGAGGAGATGGAGAAGGTCCAGGGCTTCTTCAAGCGCTGCGCGGATGAGATCTCTGAGCTCGGCGGGCACGTGAACGGCTTGGAGCCTCCCTTGATCGACTTCTATGGAGTCCAAGACGGCCACCTCGTGTTCTGGTGCTGGACGCGTGGAGAGGAGCGGGTCGACCACTGGCACCACCTCGACGAAGGCTTCGCTGAGCGGCAACCCGTCGTGGAGTGAGCTTGGAGGAGCACCTCACACAGGGCCTCTCCCTGCAGCACCTCGAAGCCCTCATGGACTCCATCCGCGTCGCGACGCGGGCGCGCCTCGCCAGCGAAGAGTCCATCCGAGGCCTCGCGCCAGCCGCCGAAGTGGTCGGCGCAGGCGCAGGTGATGTCACCTACGGGATCGACCTGGAGAGCGAAGAGGTCGTCACCCAGTGGTTTGAAGAGCGCGCCCGCGCAGGCCCGCTCTCGCTCTTCACGGAGGACATGGGCTGGAGACACGCTGGTCCAACGAGCGACGGCTGGGAGGAGCTCGAGAGCTTTGACCACGGCGGCCCCCGCGTCGCCATCGACCCGATCGACGGGACCAGGCCCCTCCTCGGAGACCTGCGCTCCGCCTGGACCTCGATCGCAGCGTGCCCGCCCGGGCCGGGAGAGCCCCGCGCCTCCGACGTCCACATAGGACTCCTCGGTGAGCTGCCCACCTCCTCCACAGAGGCCTGGCGGATCATCCGAGCCCGACGCGGCGCGGGCGCCACCTTGGAGCGACGCAGCGACGCGTCTGGGCTAGAGCTGGCGGAGGGTCCCCTCGTCGCGGACACGGACGATCGCCCCGACCACGGCGTCTTCTCCTTCTTCCGCTTCTCCCCACACCAACGACCACGGATCGCGGCGATCGAGGCAGACTTTTTTGCCCGCATCTCCGAGGCCGAGGACGCAGACCTCATGCACTGCTACGACGATCAGTACGTCTGCAACGTCGGGCAGCTCATCCACCTGTGCCTCGGCTCCTATCGGCTGATCGCCGATCTGCGCGGACACCTCGAGCGCACGGACGATGCGCCGGTCGTCACCTCAAAGCCCTACGACCTCGCGGCGGCGCTCTTGGTCGCGCACGAAGCGGGCTGCGTCTTGACAGACCCCCTCGGCGCTGCGCTCGACTTCCCCCTCGACGCTGAGACCCCTGTGAGCTTCGTCGGCTGGGCGAACGAGCCCACCGCGCGGCGCCTCGCTCCGCACCTGAGAGCAGCGCTCAGCTGATCTGACGGGAGACGTCGAAGCGGCGCAGCGCGGCGCCGCCCGCGAGGGTGAAGCACCAGCCCGCGAAGAGGATCCCCGCGAAGAGGATCCATGGGACTGCGCTCTCGATGACCCCTGAGTCCATCTCAAGCGCCTCTGTCACCCCGTACATGGCGAAGATGATGAGAGCTAGGACGCCGCCTGCGACAGAGAGGAGGAAGAGCCGCAGCACGAGCAGGAGGAGTGAGCGGCCGATGTGGTGGACCGCGCCGTCCTGACCGGGGACGAACTTCACCGGGAAGAGCAAGAAGACCGCGTTGTCCAAGGAGACCCAGGCGTAGACGAAGGCCGGGATCAGGAGCAGGCAGGGCACGAGCGCCGGGTGGAACACGCCCTTTGCGAGGGTCCTCGTGAGCACGCCGACCACGAGGAGGGCCGTGACCAGGAGCACCTGAGGGAGCACGGTCGCGAAGAAGAGCCGCGCCGAGGGGATGGGCCAGCTCTTGATGCTCTCCATCCTTGAGAGGCTCGAGCGGAAGTCAAAGCGCATGGTCGCTGCGAGGTACATGGTGCCCAAGCCTGTGATCATGAGGCTGCTCATCATCACTTGCTCCTTCGCGTCCCCATCGATCTCGAGGCTCATCACGACGGCTAAGCCCACCACGATGAAGCCGATCAAGGTGGTCGCGAGGGAGAACCTCGTGATCCCCAAGAGCTGAGCCCACGCGATCGTCCCCAGCCTGCCGTATCCGAAGAGGCGCGGCAGTCGACGCACGCGCGCTCCGGCCTTCCGCTCCGCACGCCCCATGGCAGCGAGGCCTGTGTGTCCCTTCCGCATCGCGCCGATCCGCTTCGCCAACGCCTCGGAGGTGGTGAGGGTGGCCTCTCTGATCTCGCCAGCGCTGCGGGCGCAGAGCTCGAAGAGGAGGACGAGGACCCCGACGTTGACCGCTAGCCAAGTGAGGAACTGACCCGTGGTCTCAGCGACGACGAGCTCAGCGAAGGGACGCAGGGGAGCAAGCAGGGCGATCACAGCTGGCGACTCCGATGCCGCTTGGAAGAGCTCGTCCATGCTCCAGTCGTCGCCGAAGATCTCACCGGGGGTGTCAGCCATCACCAAGAGGCCGATCATCGCTGCCCAGATGACCATCCCGACAGAGAAGCCGACCCTCCCGAGGGCGCGCCCGACGAAAAAGCGCCCGATCCACAGGTTCGTGTTCCCGAGCGCCAAGCTGAACATCCTCGCCAAGATCGTGATCGCGAAGAGCGCTAGAAGGATCCCGAAGACTCCATAGCCAGGCGAGGGCAGCCTGTTCCAAAAGAGCGCCACGAAGATGACACCTGAGAGCGCTGTCTTTCCGCCGTCGACGAAGAGCCTGTAGCGCACCAAGTCGGAGGTCGAGATGGGCGCAGAGAGGAGCGCGTGCAGCTCAGACTTAGGGAGGTAGAGCCCCTTCGCGTTGAAGGCTCCCATCAAGCTCAAGAAGCCGAAGGCCGCGAGGAAGGCCTGCACGAGGAGCATGCGGACCTCCTCGCTTTGGCCTCCATCCCCCCAGTCCATGCCGCCGCCCCTGCCGGGGCCGAAGACCATGAGGCCGAGCCAGCCGGTGATGAGGAGGAAGCCGAGCAGGCCGAAGAGGCAGCCCGAGGGGCTGCGCATACGACGGAACTGCTTGCGGAAGCCAGCGCGCCAGTGGAGGCGCGCGAGGCGGAACAAGGTGAAGATGTCGTGGGAGCGGCCCACGCGTCTCAACCCCCAGCTGGATCGTCTTGATCCATAGCGCCGGTCGCGCGGAGGAAGATCTCCTCGAGGCTCCCGCCGCGCTCAGCGAGGTCGCTCTCGCGGGCCTCCTCTAGCGTCCCGCTGAACACCGCCCGTCCTGAGTCGATGATGAGCAGGCGATCCGCGAGCTCCTCGATCAGCTTCAAGAGGTGGGAGGAGAGCACGATCGCTGCCCCCCTCGCCGCGATCTCTCGGATCTCCTTCTTCGCCGCCCGGATCCCGAGCGGATCCAGACCGCTGAGCGGCTCGTCCATCAAGAGCACCTGTGGACCTGTGATCCAGGCCTGGGCGAAGGCGAGCTTCTGTCGCATCCCTCGGGAGAGCTCGCTCCCGAGCGCGTCCACCTTCGCCGTCAAGTCAAAGCGCTCGAGCAGCCCGCTCGCGACAGAAGACCAGTCCCGCACGCCGTAGACACCCGCGGTGAACTCCAGGTGCTCTAACACGGTCAAGCTCTCATCAGGTTGCGGGTCATCAGGCACCCAGGCGAGCGCTGACTTCGCCCCCATCGGGTCGCTCTTGAGGTCCCGCCCTGCCACGCTGATCTCTCCAGACTGGACAGGCAGGATCCCCGCGATCGTCCGCAAGCTTGTGGTCTTCCCTGCGCCGTTCGGACCCACCAGCCCGAGGATCTCACCCGGGGCGACCTCGAAGGAGAGGTCGTCTACAGCCAAGACCGCGTCAAAGCGACGCGTCAGGTTACGGACGCTGAGGAGAGGTGTGGCGGTCTCCAAGGGGGCGGCTCAGGCGGCGAGGGTCTGGCGATGGGTCGGCATGCTGAGTGAGGAGGTCATGGTCGATTCGAGCCGAAGCCGCCCTCACGCAAGGGGGGAGCAAGAGAATGCCAGAACAGGAGGCCAACCGCACCCGCTCCATCTTGAGCAGTGAGCTAGAAGAGGTCGTTTCCTAGAAAGAACCTCGCGGCGAAGACAAACCCGAGGACGGTGCCTATCACGAGCGCTGCGAAGTAGACCCCTTGGGTCTCTTCCTCTTCCCTATGGGTGAAGAGGCCGTACCCACCGAGGGCAGCGGCCAGTCCTGGCAGCGGCACAGAGAACCAGTCCTTCCAACCATCCATAGGGAAGAAGCCCACGACTCCGGTGAGGATCGCGAGCGCTAAACATGCTCCTGTAAGGTTCTTCACGGTCTGTCTCCGTCTGCACTCCGAGGCTGAATGAGCCTGCCCGACAAGCCGGGGCTGCGTGGCGAGCCAATGAGCACGGGCAATAATACGTGCAGGGACAAGATATTACCTTCGATCACATTCCGGCATGCAACCCATGAGGACGCAGCTGAAGAGTTGTGACGGCTTTAGGGTGAGAGATGCCCAAGCTGGATCCTCTGCTCGCGCTCGCTACGGTGGACCCGTGACCAGACCTCCCGTCGTCGCCCACCGCGGCCTCGCCGCTAAGTATCCGGAGAA
>JAKVCE010000085.1:6361-7981 GCA_022447405.1 Planctomycetota bacterium
GAGGCTGGCGCGAGCTACATAGAGCTCGACCTCCAGCTCTCGCTCGACGGGACCGCGATCATTCATCACGACTGGGACACGCTCAGGACCTGCGGCGTCCCCGGCATCGTCGGAGAACAAACCGCAGAGGAGCTCTTGAGGCTCCACGCGGGCTACGCCGAGCGCTTCGGAGAGGAGTTTCAGGACGAGCCCCTCCCCCGCCTAGCTGACCTCTGCGAGCTCCTCGCCGACTCGCCCGACGTCACGGTCTTCTTGGAGATCAAGCCGCACTCCGTCGAGCGCTTCGGCGCTACCGCGGTCTTGGACGCCGTCCTCCCGCACGCAGAGCCGCTCGGAGCGCGAGCTGTCCTGCTCTCCTTCTCCAAGGAGGTCCTCGCCGCCGCGCGCGAGCGGAGCTCCCTCCCTCGCGGCGTCGCCTGTGAGCGCTACGAAGAGCTCAGCGCTGAGGCCGTCCGAGCCCTCGACCCTGAGCATGTCTTCTGCGATGTGAATCACCTCCCAGAGACCGGAGACCTCTCGATCGAGGGCCGCACCCTGACTGTCTGGGAGGTCGTAGACCCAGAGCGCTCACGCGAGCTCTTGGCCCGCGGCGTCGACCTCATCGAGACCTTCTCCTGCGACACCCTCATCCCGGCGCTCGCCCACGAACCCGAGTGATGGCGGCAGAGTATGACCTCCTCGTCGTCGGCGGCGGGATCCACGGCGCCGGCGTCGCCCAGGGCGCGGCCGCCTGCGGACAGAGCGTCCTCCTCCTCGAGGCCCGGGAGCCGGCCGCGGGCACCTCGAGCCGGTCGAGCAAGCTCATCCACGGCGGCCTGAGGTACCTCGAGTCCTTCGAGCTCAGCCTCGTAGCCGAGTCCCTCGCAGAGCGGGAGGTGCTCCTACACACAGCGCCGCACCTGGTGCGCCTCGTCGACTTCTTCATCCCCGTCTACAAGCAGACCAGCAGGCGCCCGTGGGAGCTACGCGCAGGGCTCAGCCTCTACGCGCTCCTAGGCCGACTGCGCCCCTCGACTCGCTTCGAGCGGCTGAAGCGCAGCGCATGGGGAGAGCTCGACGGGCTCAGGACTGAGGGGCTCCAAGCCGTCTTCCGCTACTCCGACGGCCAGACAGATGACGCGCGGCTCGTGCGCAGCGTCCTCGCCTCCGCCATCGAGCTTGGCTGCGAGCTCCGACACCCCGCGGAGCTCCTCTCCGCCACGCGCGAGGAGCGCGGCTGGCTCGCCCGATATCGTGAGGGTGGAGAGGTGCGCGAGGTGCGCGCCGCTGCCCTCGTCAACGCTGGAGGCCCTTGGGTCGAGCGCGTCCGCCACACGCTCACGCCCGCGCCCATGGGCAGAGCAGTGGACCTCGTAGCTGGCACTCACCTCGAGCTCGCTGGACGCTTGGAGCGCGGCGTCTATTACACAGAGGCTCCGCGGGACCGCCGCGCGGTCTTCACCATGCCCTACAGAGACCGCATCCTCCTCGGCACGACGGAGCGCGCTTATCGAGGGGACCCCTCAAAGGTCGCGCCTACACGAGCGGAGGAGGACTACCTCCTCGAGACCTACTCCCACCACTTCCCAGGGACACCGGAGGTCCTCGACTCGTGGGCCGGCTTGCGCGTCCTCCCGCGCT
>JAKVCE010000086.1:0-6224 GCA_022447405.1 Planctomycetota bacterium
ACTCGCAGCGGTCTGGGAGGAGGTCGGGGTGGGATCTGTGGTCATCTGGATACCAGGGTCTAAGGGGCCGGTGAGTGCTCCTCAGCTACGCGCCGAGGGGCCACCATGTTAGCGAGCACCCCCACTCAGGCCACGATCCGGCGCGGCTTCGCGCGAGATCAGGCCTCAGGGGTGAGGCCTTCTGCCAGCTCACGGCCGCGCTTGAGGGCGGCCTCGCTGGAGGAGGGCGCGTCGGCGTGGTCCGGGACGTCCTCAGGCTTCAGCATGTGGACCGTCTGGGTCGGGAAGGCGAACTCGACCTTCAAGGCCTCAGCCAGCTTCAAGATGTCCAGGTACAGGCGCTCGCGCTCTTGGAGCTCGGTCGAGCGGTCCGTCGTCGCGATGTGGCACTGGAGCATCACGTCGATGGAGTTCGGCCCGAACTCGTGCACGTACACGTGGAAGGAGTCCTTGCGCGTGTGCGGGTGACGTCGGATCAGCTCGCGCACTCCCTCACAGAAGGCCTCGAGCTTTGTCGGCGGCGTGTCATAGGTCAGCCCGAGCGTCGTCTTGACGCGCCTGTATTGGCGCGCGCCGTAGTTGTCGACGTCGGAGTTGATGAAGCGACTGTTGGGGACCGTGATCAACGAGTGATACGAGGTCCGCACCCGCGTCGAGCGGAAGCCCACCTTTTCGATAGAGCCCTCAACAGATCCCACCGCGACGTAGTCGCCGAGGGCGAAGGGCTTGTCGAGGAGGACCGTGAAGGTGCCGAAGAGGTTCTCGATCGAGTCCTTCGCCGCGAAGCCGACCGCGAGCGAGCCGATGGAGAGGCCCGCGATGATTCCGTAGAGGTCTCCGGAGAGGAGGCTCGCGACATAGACGAGGCCCACGATCGTGATCAGGATCTTCATCGTCCGCTCGAGGAGCGGGACGAGCATGTCGTCGAAGGTGTTCTCCGTGAGCGCGGCCTTGCTGTTCAGGTACGAGCAGATGACGTCCACGACGCGGTAGGCCGCCCAGACCCCTGAGACGGCGAGCACGAAGCCCGCAGCGAAGAGCAAGATGCGGTGATACTCAGGCTCGAGGCCGATGAGCGGGAGGGTCCAGCGGAAGATCGCGGCGATCAAGAGGAGCGCGAAGGGGCGCCTGAAGTTGCCGAAGGTCTCTTCGTCAATGGAGACCTTCCCCGCCGCACGCCGCGCGAAGCGAGAGACAAAGATCGACACGACGCGCTCTGCTAAGACTCCGAAGAAGACGAGGAAGAGGATCCCGAGCCACTGCCAGTTCTCCAGGATGAAGGCCTGGTCTCGCATACCCTGCGGGAGGCTGTTCCTGAACTCCCACCGCTTCCGGTCGAGGAAGGGTAGGTCCTCCAAGAACTCTCCCACCGGCGGGTGATCCTTGAGCGCTCCATACCAAGAGCCCACCTCCTCCAGGGTCTCGCTCGCCAAGGCCCAGCCGGCCCCTTGCTTGGTGAAGACCAGCACGACCTCTAAGTCCGGATCGGAGGGCGGGCTCTGAGCCCAGCTCCAGCGGCCCTCGGCGAGGTCGGCGTCACCGGCCGCCGGGAACTCGTTGATGTCGATGAGCGCTGTACGGTTGAGGACCGCGTACAGCTCATTCGCGATCCTCTCCGCATCCCTCCGCTGGGAGGCTGCCCCGAAGGAAGACAGCGCGCGCTGGTGCTGTGAGGAGTCGAGGAACTCGCTCCTCGTGAAGGCCTTCATCCCTGAGAGGAAGTCGGAGATCACTGTCCTTGGATCCCCTTGCATCGCGACGGCTGCGGACGCTTCTTCAGAGTCGCCATCGCCCTGGAGGGCGAGGGCTGGCACGCAGAGGAGGAGGAGGAGCGGCGCGAGCCACCAGCGGCGGAGATCAGGCATCTTTCAACTCAGATGGTGTGAGAGGCCCCTCTCGAAAGGGGCTGCGGGTCCGGAAGGTATCTCGGTAGGCGAGCACGCGCCACGCATACGCCAGGGTGGGGCTGTTTCCGCTCGCGAGGGCGCGTTTTCTCCAGAGCGCGTAGCTCCCCTGCTCGTCCACCCAACGCCCGAGCCTGCCTCGCCCAGCGTTGTATGCCACGAGCGCGCGCTCGAGGTCGCCGCCTTCCGCGTCGAGGGTCCAAGCCAGATGCCGCGCGCCGAGGCGCAGGTTGAGGGCGGCGTCCGAGAGGAGCTCTTCGGGCGTCGGCTCTGTGAGCTCGAGCGCCTTCGCCGCGTCGCTTGCGGCCGCTGGCATGAGCTGCATGAGGCCCATCGCTCCCGCCTCGCTGACGACCGAGAGCCTCCCCGTGCTCTCGACGTAGACCACCGCCGCGATCAGGGCGGGCTCCATCTGCTGCTCGCGCGCCGCCGCCTGGATCTCAGCGGAGTACTGCTCCACGCGCCGGAAGCCGACGGCCTCCCTCAGCACGCCGCGCACAGGCTCTCTCAGGGAGGGGACAAAGGCGAAGCCGCCGAAGACGGCCCCGACGAAGAACAAGAGGATCGCGCGCCGCGACCGCGCGCGGCTCACCCCCCGCCTCCGACCTCAGCGTGGACTCGATCGATGAGCTCCCGCGCTGACTCCAGCCATCGCGCGCGCCCCGCGCCGTCTCCTGGCAGGTCCACGAGCGCGCCGCCGAGCATCCGCTCGAGCTCACGGCTCGCGCGCTCAGCCAGGTAGGGCTCGCAGCGTTCGATCACCTTGAGCAAGAAGTCGGAGGCCTCGCGGCTCCCCTTGCCCGCGAAGGCGCCGCGTGGTGGAGAGAAGAGCTCCCGGCGCGCGGTCGCTTCGACGAACCAGCGCCAGGCGTCCTCGTCGATCTCACCCCGCAGCCAAGAGAGGTACTCAGCGGCCGGCTGCTCGGCCTTGCGGAGATCAAAGCAGGTCAAGATCGCGAGCTCTCGCGCGACCACAGGGTCTCCCCCACCAGCCAAGAGGACCGCGAGGGGCTCAGCGACCGATCCCACGCATCCCTCAGAGAGGATCAGCGCGGCCTGCCGTCTGCCCTTGTGCGTGGACGACTCAGCGATCCGCAAGAGCTCATCGTGCGCCTCCTCCCCGAAGCCCTTGAGCGCGCCGAGCGCGACCTCGTAGAGCTCTGAGTCCTCCTCTCGCTGCAGATAAGAGATGAAGAGCGAGATGGACTCCGGGTCCGAGAGGTGCGCGAGGCCCTTCAAGGCGGAGAGCTGCACCTCCGCGTCGCGCTCCGCGAGGCCGGTCACCAGGGCCTGCCGGACCCCTTCGCCGCCTAGACGGCCCACGGCCTCGAGAGCGGCCAAGCGCACAGCGCCCTCGGCGAAGCGGGCCCGCAAGAGCAGCTCGGTCCGAGCACCCTCCAGGCGAGCGTGCCCGAGGGAGGAGACCGCTGCGGCCTCGACGGAGCTCTCCTCGTCATCGAGGAGCGCGAGCAGCACGGCGCGCTCTTCAGGGAGCTCGGTGCCGCGGAGCTGCAGCGCGAGGAGCGCGCGCACGAGGGGGCGCCCATCAGAGGCCATGCCCAAGAGCTGTGAGGAGCTGCAGTCAGAGATGACCGCAGCGACGGAGACCGTGCCCCGGTCACCGAAGCGCTCAATGAGGACGCTGATCAAGCGCTCGCGCGCTCGCAGAACCGTAGCTGAGTCTCCGACCAAGAGGCCCCGGGTCAGGTCTACGAGGCGGTGACAGCGTTCGCTGTAGAAGGACTCCTCAGAGATGAGCGTGAGCAGCGCCTCGAGGTCGGCCAGCGAGGAGACGCCCTCGACGCTGAAGACACGCTCTAGCTCCTCGAGCCCGAGCTGCCGCTGCGAGGGCGGGACCTCTTGGAGGTGGTTGATGAGGAGGCGCTTCATCCGCTCGGCGCGAGCCAGCTCGTCATGCTCTCCGTCCCACCAGAGCGCCTCTGCCACCCAAGGACCGCGCTCTCCCTCCAGCGACGGCGCGAAGAGCTGCCAGCGCTGGCGCGCGCGCTGCGTGTCGAGGAGCGCCATCACCTCTGTGAACCAGTCTTCGCTCGCGCCCTCTCCGAAGAGGAAGCGCTTCTCTCGTCCGAGGACGCTGAGAGTGAGCTCTCGCTCTGCGTCGGAGCGCTTCCCGCGCACCCCGGGGAGCCGCTCGGAAGAGAGGATGCCGCGAATTCTCAGGGCGGCGACCAGGTTCGCCATCTGCGTCGCGCCGATGACGACCCGATCCTCAGGGCCGCGAGGAGCGGGCGCGTCAAAGCCTGCGATCGAGTAAGCCCCACTCTTGTCCCGATAGCGGATGGCCATCCTCGAGACCTCGTGGAGCTCTACGGCGAAGCTCGCGCGCAGGGCGCGGAAGCCCGCGCGGTTGGCGCCCCACCAGTCGACCCACCCGCCGCCGTCCGTGCCGATGCGCTCGCCCGTGATGAGCTCGATCCTGCGCATCGCGCGCGGCTGCAAGGACCCATAGTCCGTGTGGAAGGAGGAGCCCGAGACCGAGGCGATGAGCTGCAAGGGGACGATGTCATCCATCCAGCGGGTCGCCGCGCTGTACTCGCTGCGGAAGCCGATCCCGGCCAGCGCAGCGGCGCAAGTCCCGCGCACCAAGGGGTCACTCGACTCGAGCCCTGAGAGGAGCGACGGGGCGTGGCGCTCATCGAGGATCGCGCGGCTCTCGAGGTCTTCTCTGTCGATGACGGCCAAGAGCGCGTATGCGGAGGGCCTCAGGATCCAGCGCTCGCTGAAGGCGCGGCGCAAGAGCTCCACGTCGAGGCGCTCATCCTTGGAGCGAGCGAGGTGGTCGAGCACCTTCCCGCAGACCGAGGGAGAGGCGTCCGCGAGGTGCTCAAGCAAGAGCCCGAGGCTGGCGGGGTCCTCGATGCCCGCGATGAGGTTCACCGCCGCCGATCGCGTAGAGGTCCGCTTGGACTTGAGCGCCTCAGCGAGCGGAATCAGGAGCTCTGGCGAGCTGTGCTGAGACAGGTGCTTCGCCGCAGCCTGTCGCATCGCGCCCTTGGGGTGATCCAGGAGCGCGCAGAGGAGCTTCGGAGAGGCGTGGACCGGGTCCAAGCTGACGAGCTTGTCGAGGATGCCTGGTCCGATGCGCCCGGGGAGCGGGTCGTGCAGTCTCTGAGCCACCCGCTCGATCTCTGCGCCCTGCCCGCTCTCTAGGAGGAGCTGGGCGCCGAACTCGATCAGCACTGCCCGCTCGTCACGCAGAGCCACCCGGCCAGCGAGCACCCCATCTGCTCCCATGCTCTTGAGGTTTCGGAGCGCCTGCGCCCGCATCGAAGCGCTCGGCGACTTGGAGATCTCCTCCAGGATGACCTGCGCCTGCTCCGAGAGGGAGCCGGGGAAGGCGGGGAGGTCCGGGACAGAGGGGTCCCTCGGGGTCGGAGTCGGCGCAGGCTCGCCCACAGGGCGCGCCCGATCAGGCAGGTCGAGGTCGCCGGTCCCGCGGCGCCGACCCTCTCGGTGCATGCGATCGTCTTTGCAGTAGGCGCAGACGGCAAAGTAGAAGCCCGACTGCGACGCAGGGCGGTTCCGCATGGCCGTGTAGTTGCGGCTCTCACACTCCGTGCAGACGAGGTGCGGAGCGATGTCTCCCCCGCCCTGCTTGGGTCCAGCGGGGGCCTTGCGGGGCTTGTCACCGTCATCGGGGAGGTCGATCTGCGCTGTGGCGGGCGCCGCGCTGAGGGCGATGGCCACCAGGGCATAGAGGAGCTGTGACTGCTTCATGTGGAAGGAGCGGTGAGAGAGATACCTCCGCTGACGCGACAGGATACGAGACCGGCTCCTCGAGGGGGGTGATGGAAGCGCCTCACCACAAAAAGCCGCTCGCGGTGGGCTGTGGGAGCCCCTAGCTCAGCGAGAGGTGATCTCGATGAGCTCCGTGTAGACGTCGACGAGCTCGCGGCCTAGCTCGACCCAGTCGTAGCGCTCTATCGCCAAGCCGCGACCTGAGAGGCCGAGCTGCCGCGCGAGGGCGTCATCTTCGAGGAGGTCCATGACAGCGCCGGCTTGGTCGGCGGCTGTGTCCGCGATCAAGAGGTGCTCACCAGCCACGTATTCGATCCCCTCCGCTCCCAGGCTTGAGGAGACGACAGGGAGCCCGGCGGCGAAGGCCTCAAAGAGCTTGAGCCGCGTCCCCGAGCCGTAGCGGATAGGGCAAACGAAGACTCGCGCGCGATCAAGCTCCGCTCGCACGCTCTCGACAAAGCCCGTCGCCTCGACGCCTTCGACGCCCGAGAGCTCCGGGCCAGGGTCCTTGCCGACGACCCGGAAGACGTTGGTGGCCCCGGGGTTACCCGAGCCATGCCG
>JAKVCE010000086.1:6234-7972 GCA_022447405.1 Planctomycetota bacterium
CGGACACGCGGCAAGACGTCCTTGGCGAAAGAGAGCGCGGCGTCTTGGTTGGGACCGTAGGCGAGGTCACCGATGAAGAGGAGCGTCGGGGCGTTCGCCGCAGGGTCTGCGACCGGGGTGACGCCGTTGATGTCCGCGCCGTTAGGGACGACGCGCACCTCGAGCGCGGGCTCCATAGAGAGGAAGGCCTCGCGCTCTCGCGCTGAGCAGGCGATGACCCGCTGACAGAGGGACAGCTCCAGCGGCTCGCGCCCCCTCAAGAGGCGCGCCTCACGACCCCAGAGCCAACGACCGAAGACGCCCGGCTCGTGCTCGCTCCTGCGCGCCGCGTACTCCGAGAGCACGTTGTGCGTGTCGATCACGACGGGGACGCCCTTGGAGTGGCGCGCGTATGGGGTCGTGTCGAGGTGGTTCAGGTGCAGGGCGCTGTACTCGCCGCTCGCGAGGCGCTCGCGACACACCGCATCCAGCGCGGCGCTCTTGTTGTGCGCCAAGAGCAGAGGCTCGGAGGTGAAGAGGCTCTTCAGGAGACTAGCCGCACGCGCGACGAGGCCGCCCTTGTTCATCGCGGGGACGAGCACCACCTCGTCCGCGACGTCCTCGAGCCGCGAGGCGGCGTCACCGCCAGGGTCCGTCGCCACGAGGGTGACGTAAAAGCGTTCGCTCAGCGCACGCAAGAGGTGGTACGTGCGCAGGTTGCCGCCTGAGTCCAGCGGCCATGGCGCCTGCTGGCTGACGAAGAGGAGCTTCCGTTTCTTGGTCACGGTTGGAATCCTACGACGCCAGAGGCTCCGGGCGAAGTCAGGGCGAGAGCTCTCTGGCTCGTGAGGCTGAGTCAGCTTGATAAGCGGCCCGGAGCGCGGTGTCTTGGGCGATGGCGTCGCGTGCCGCGAGGGCGAGGTCTAGGTCCTCTTCGGGGTCCACAGCGCCGCCTGACTGCCGCAGCCCGTCCAGCTCCCCCATTCCGCGCCGGCGCAGGTCCTCCTCCGCGATCTCGAAGCCGTCGTTCGAGCGCTCCAAGAGCTCAAAGCGCTCTGAGGCGGAGGTCTTGCCGAAGAGCAGGCACCAGCTCTTCCGCTCGCCCCGCCCGACACGTCCACGCAGCTGATGGAGCTGCGCCAGGCCCAAGCGCTCCGCGCCCTCCACCACCAGCACGGTCGCAGCGGGCACGTCCACCCCGACCTCGATCACGGTCGTGCCCACCAAGACCTTGGCCTCCCCGCTTCGGAAGGCGGCGAGTCGCTCTTGGCGCAGCTCCGTGTCGAGCGCCCCGTGGACGAGGACGACCCCGTGCTGCGCGAGCGCGGTGGTTGAGAGCCGCGCGTGGGCCTCTATGGCCCCGCGCTCCTCGCTCCCTTGCTCGATCCTGGGGACGACCCAGAACACCTGCTCGTCCACCTCGAGGCGCTCTACGAGGAAGTCCAGGAGACGCTCAGCGTCTCGCTTCTTCAGCCAGCGCGTCTTGACCTCTCCCCGACCAGGCGGGCGCTCCTTGAGGACGCTGACCTCAAGGTCACCGTAGATCGAGAGCGCGAGGGTGCGCGGGATCGGAGTCGCTGTAGTGAGCAGGACGTGCACCCCCGGTCCCTTCTCCAAGAGGCGCGTGCGCTGGGCGACGCCGAAGCGATGCTGCTCATCGATCACCGCGACCGCGAGGCGCGCGCAGCGGACCTTGTCGGAGAGGAGCGCGTGCGTCCCGATCGCCACCTGCAGCTCACCCGAGGCCAGGCCGCGCAGC
>JAKVCE010000087.1 GCA_022447405.1 Planctomycetota bacterium
TATCAGGAGGTCGCCAGCTTCCAAGCGCGCACGCTCTCAGGGGCGGACCCCGCGGCCATGGGCCAGGCGATCAGGCAAGAGCTCCTGAGCCAGGTCCGGCGGATCTCCGACAAGGCGTGGCCTGGAGCCGAAGGAGGGCCCGCGAAGGATTTGGAGGAGCTGCTCTCAAGCGCGGACTTCACGGGCCTCGCGCTGGAGGCGCTCCAACGCGAGGTCTTTGAGCGAGCCCTTCAGGAGATCGAAGGGCTCAGCGATCAGCTGGAGCTGCAAGCGCAGCTGCTGCAGTCGATCGCCACAACCCAGAGGGAGCTGGGCCTCAACAAAGAGGCCCTCGGGCCTCAGGAGCGGGCGGTGGAGATTCGCCGCGAGGCGCTGGGCGAGCTGCACCCCGAGACATTGGAGTCACGGATGCACCTCGCCGAGCTACACAACAGCAGGGGGGAGCTCGACGCGGCGGAGCGCACCATCCGAGACGCGCTGGGTCAGGCCCGCAGCGAGCTGGGCGACCGACACGAGCTCACGATCGGAGGGATCGTGACCGCGGCAGGGATCTTCAGCAGCAAGGGGCTGTATGAGGAGGCTGAGGCCCTCGCCCGAGAAGGCCTCGAGGCGAGCGCGCAGGAATATGGGCGAGGCCACGTAGAGACGATCGGCGCGCTTGACACGCTCGCGGGAGTTCTCTTCCGAGTGCCAGAGAAGCAGGCTGAATCGGTGGAGCTTTTTCGGGAGGCGGTCGCGACAGCGCGGAAGAGCGGCGCTGGCGACAGGCTCCAGACGGCGGTGAACAACCTCGGCGTTGCGCTCGTTCAGGTCGGGGAGCTGGCGGAGGCTGAGTCGCTGCACAGGGAGGCGCTCGAGGGCTGCCGTCGAACCTGGGGGGAGGAGCATGTCTCCACGATGACAGCGTCCAACAACCTCTCTCAGCTGCTCGTCCGCCAAGGCAAACATGATGAGGCGGAAGAGCTCAGCAGGGAGCTCTTGGACAGGGCCGTGCGGGTCCTCGGAGAGCGGCACCCTCAGACCCTGGTGATACTGCACAACCTGGGGAACCTGCTCACCAGCCAGGACAAGCTCGAAGAGGCCGTAGAGCTCTTGCGGCGCGCCGTGGCGGGCGCGCGAGTCACCCTGGGAGGCGGCCACCCAAGGACCCTGAGCTCCATCAACTGCTTGGCCACCGCGCTGGAGTGGCAGGGGCGGCTGGAGGAGGCAGAGCCTTTCTCCAAAGAGGGGTACGAGGCGACCAGAGCGGCCCTGGGAGGCGACGCGCCACAGACGATCTCCGCAGCGGCCAATCGAGCCAGCTTGCTCTTCTCTCTTGAAAAAACCGAGGAGGCCGAGCAGCTGTTCAGGTCCGCGCTTGAGGGGTCTCGGCGCGTGTTCGGAGAGGACAGCGAGATGACCTTGAGCTCCGCATACAACCTCGCAAGCCTGCTCCAGAGTCGGGGTGAGTTCGATGAAGCAGAGGAGCTGTTTCGAGAGGTGCTGGAGAAAAACAGAGCCCTCTATGGCGACGAACACCCACAAACCCGCTTCGTGCTTGAAGGGCTTCAGGCGCTAGAAGCGGCTAGGCGAGACGCGCGCTGACCCGCACCGAACTGCCTGGCAGTGGCCGCTGCCCGCGGCCCAATGGCGGCTGCGCGGCTCGTAACGAGGGAGGCGGGCAGAGCGGTCGATGAGGAGTAGTATCATCCACGCCATGATCGCGCTCTTGGCCATGGCCCTTACGTTCGCGCCCGCTGACGACAAGGCGGGGAATGTTCAGGACATCCCCTTAGGGCCCCTCGGTGGCGCGGCGCGCGTGCGGCACGGGGAGGTCGAGGCCGAGGTGACCGCGGTCAAAGAGGGGTCCCCAGCGGCGCGCGCTGGGCTCTTGGTGGGCGACCGCCTCTTCGCCGTAGACGGGGAAGAGTTCCCCGAGCACACGAAGAACATCGACGCCGGGGGCGCGGGACCCGAAGAGGAGCTGGGCGACGCGATCGAGCGCGCGGAGTCTAGCGACGACGGCGTGCTCAGCCTGGGTGTACGCCGCGACGAGGAGGAGCTCACGCTGGCCGTCCGCGTCCCGCGGATCGGCGCCTACGCGGAGAACTTCCCTGCGGGGTGCGTGAAGTCGCGCTCGTTCTATGACGGCGTGTGCGCCCAGCTCGTCGCCTCTCAATCGGCTGACGGCCGCTGGCGCGCGACGACGGGGATCTCGGCGGATCGCTACGTCTCTGCGCTCTGCGCGATCGCGCTCCTCGGCCGCGGAGATCCGGCGCACCTCGACGCCCTCAAGAAGGCGGCGGGTTTCCTCGCGCAGCCCGACGGCAAGGCCTTCTTGGACGACGAGCTCGCGCCGCATGGGGGCGGCCTCGACAACTGGGCCATCTGCGTCACGGCGATGTACCTCTCCGAGTACGTCATCGCGACCGGCGACGAGGGCTACCTCCCATCCATCCAACGCTGCGTCGACGCGCTCACCAAGCGCATGACTGAGGACGGTCGCTTTGGGCACGCCGGGACCGTGGGTTACGGAGGCAAGGGGCTCAACATCATCAACACCCAGGCGCAGCTCGCGTGGGCCTTGGCCGAGCGAGCGGGCTGCGAGATCGATCAAGAGGCATGGGAGAAGAGCCTCAAGGAGATCCGTCTCTCGACCGGGGAGAACGGCGGCGTCCGCTACTGGACCCTCCAGACCGGGTACTCGGATGCCTCGGCCCGCACCGCATCAGCCGCACTCGCGCTCTTTGTGCGCGACGAAGAGCCCGAGCTGCGCGAACAGATGGCAGGCTGGCTGGCCAAGCACTCGACGAGGCTGCGCGAGGCGCACGCCGTGGGGTCGATCGGCATGATCTACGGCACGGCAGCGTTGCGCTGCTTTGACGAGAAGGCTTGGCGCGGACACATGGACGGCTGGGCCTGGTATCTGAACCTGATGCGACAGCCCGACCTCTCGGCGAACTATCTCGGCTCCAAGCGCAACAATGGCGGGGACAGCTACCTGCGAAAGCGCCACGTCGCTGCCGCGATCTGCGGCGCGATGCTCGCGACGGGAGAGCCCAAGCTCGCCATGTGCGGCTCAAAAGAGCGCGGCTGGCTGAAGCCAGAGCAGGACTAGGCGCGCGCCCCACCGAAATCCTCAACTCGGCATACACTAGACCGAGGGGGCATCAGGATGATCTTCGTCACGACTCTTCTGTTAGCTGCGGCAGGCGACCTGCACGTGGTGGTCGACCCGATCGGCTATCGAGTTCGCGCAGAGAAGGTCTGCGTCTTGCGACAGCCCATGGTCGGGTGGGACTCCCCTGACTCTTGGCAGCCCGGGCTGCAGCTCGAGGTGCGGGACGCGGCCAGCGGCGCGGTGGCGTTCAGCGGCTCGCCAGCCATGTGGAATGGGGGTCAGACTCACGCGCAGTCAGGCGACCGGGTCTGGTGGTTTGACTTCAGCGCCCTCGAAGAGGAGGGCACCTATCAGGTGGTCGACGTCGCCAGCGGCGCGGCGAGCGAGCCCTTCGTCATCGCGAGGGACCCATACAAGGAGGCGCTCGAGTACGCGCTGCGGGTGTTCTACACGCAGCGCTGCGGCGCACCCAAGGGCCCGACCGACTCCGGGACAGACTGGCAGGACGGCGCGTGTCACCTGCACGCCGAGCAGGACCTCGACTGCAGGCCGGTGCTCTCCCCCACCGCCGGGAGCGGCCTCGACCTGCACGGCGGCTGGCATGACGCCGGGGACTACAACAAGTACATCAACTACGCGGATGACGCGCTGCACGACCTCCTGTCTGCGTATGCGGAGCGCCCGGCTATTTGGGGCGATGACCTGGGGATCCCTGAGAGCGGGAACGGCGTGCCGGACATCCTTGATGAGGTGCGCTGGGAGCTCGAGTGGCTGCGGCGGATGCAGCGCCCGGACGGCTCCGTCCTGCACAAGGTCTCCGTGGAAGATTGGACGCTCCCGAGCCCGCCGTCCTCCGACGTCGCGCCCAGGCGCTACGCCGAGCCGACAGCCTCGGCGACGGCCTCGGCCTGCGCCGTCTATGCGCGCGCAGCGATGATCTACTTCGAGGTGGACCCCGACTACGGGGCCGACCTCGCGCGCTGCGCCCTCGACGCCTGGGCTTGGCTTGAGGCGAACCCCAGCCCCTCGGCCTACGACAACGCGGGCTTCACCTCCTCGCCCTGCGAAGACGACGCCTACAGGCAGGGGATGAACCGCGTCTCTGCAGCCGCCTACCTCTTCGGCATGACCGGCGGCGGGGTGTACCGAGACTACGTCGACGCGAACTACGCGAACGCGCACCTCTTCACCTGGAACCACGCCTACCTCTGGGAGGCGACGATCCAAGAGGGGCTCCTCTTCTACGCGCGCCATGACGACGCGACGCCTGCGGTCGCGGATCACATCCGCGAGACCTTCCTCGGGTCCATGCTCGGCGGCTCAAACCTCGGTCGCGTCCAGAGCGAGGAGGACGCGTACAGGGCCCCCCTCGGCGACACCGACATGACCTGGGGCAGCAACCGCTCCAAGTGCGAGCAGGGCCTGATGTACATCGCGTGCCAAGAGCTGGGCTTAGAGCCTGGCAGCGCGGCGGCTTGGCTGGGCGCCGCGGAAGGCTTCATCCACTACGTCCACGGCCTGAACCCCAACGCGACCTGCTATCTCACGAACTATGAGGTCTTGGGCGCGGAGCGGAGCGTGCAAGAGAGCTACCACGGTTGGTTCTCACACGGCTCGATTTGGGACAACGACAACCTGACGGCCTATGGGCCACCGCCGGGCTACCTGATCGGCGGAGCGAACCCGCTCTATCAACACGACTCGAGCTATTCAGGGCCGCCTCTCGTTCCCCCCTTGAATCAGCCGGCGCAGAAGAGCTTCCGCGACTGGAACACCTCCTGGCCAGAGAACAGCTGGGAGATCACGGAGTGCCACATCCCCTACCAGGCGGCGTACATCAGGCTCGTCTCGCGCTTCGTCTCGGACGCACCAGAGCTCAGCCTCTCGGTGGGGACGGTCACGGCAGGGCAGCCGACGCAGCTCGTCGTCGGCGGCGCAGACCCCGGCCAGCTCGTCGCGATCTTCGCCGCGAGCGCGCGGGGCCAGTGGGACTTAGACCGCCTCGGCTGGTGCTTAGACCTAGGCCTTGAGGTCTCCAGCAACCCGCGGGACGACCTCATCTTCGTGGGCACCGCGGACGCGCAGGGCGTCGTGAGCGGGAGCTTCACCCCCAAGAATGGGACCGGAGGCCAAGGTCTCTACCTCCAGGCTGCCCAGCGCGGGACCTGCCCTGCCCCGTCGCAATCGAACGTGATCACCCGCTCCGTCCGCTAGTCCTTCGCGAGGGAACCCGCCGGAGGCTTGAGGCGGGCCGCGAGAGCCTGACAATGGGAGGGACGGCTGGCGACATGCGAATCCTCTTCCTCATCGACCTGTGGGACCCGCGGATCGGGTCCTCCATCAGACAGATGTACCAGCACGCTGAGAGCTTGCGGGCTCTCGGCCACGAGACCGCGATCGTCTCGACGAGCACAGACCCGGGAGAGGTCGGCTGGCGCGAGGTCGAGGGGACGCAGGTCTTCCTCATCCACTCCGACTACCCGGCGCGTCTGCGCGCATGGGTCTCGCTGAACAACCGCTCGGTGATCGGAGAGCTGCGCACGGTGCTAGAGGACTGGAAGCCGGACGTCGTGCACAGCCACCTCATCCACATGCACCTCTCCTATGAGGCGCTCAGGGAGGCGCGCCGCGCGGGCGCGGGGGTGGTGTTCACCGCGCACGACTCGATGACCTTCTGCTACCAGAAGCTCGACTGCTTCCACGGCGGAGAGGAGCACGGCTGGGAGCGACGCGATTACAAGGCTCACTGGTCGAAGTGCATCCCATGTCAGCGGCTCCGCTATCGGCCCGGGAGGAACAAGGCGATCCGCGAGGTCTTGGCTGAGACGGTGGACCGCTTCACGGTGGTCACCGACGAGCAGGCGGTCGCGATCCGCGCGAACGACATCCGCGTGGACCGCACCGTGAACAACGCGATCCGGCTCCAGGCAAAGATCCCGAGCGACGAGCAGGTGGCTGCGTTCCGCGCGCGCCACGGCCTCGAAGGCAAGCTCACCGTCGCGATCGGCGGGAGGCTGCACGAGCTGAAGGGCGTCAGGCAGGTCTTTGAGATGCTCGCGATCCTGCGCGCGGAGTTCCCCGAGCTGAGGATGCTCGCGCTCGGCAAGGAGGAGGCGTACGCCGGCTTTGAGCCCTTCGCTCGGGAGGCAGGGATAGATGACCTCGTGGTCACGCCGGGCTGGCTAGACGGTGACGAGCTCCACTGCGCGATGGCCGCGACAGACGTCATGCTCACGCCGTCGACCTGCTTCGAGACCTTCGGGATGATGAACCTCGAGGCGATGGAGTTTCGGCGCCCGGTGGTCGCGACGAGCTTCGGGGGATGCCCGGAGGTCGTTCGAGATGAGGTCAACGGCTTCGTCGCCAACCCCTACGACGTGGCGGCCTTCGCCGAGCGGATCGCGCGCCTGCTCCGAGACCCGGGTCTCCGCGGGGAGATGGGCGAGGCGGGCTACCAGCTCCTCAAGGAGCACTTCACGATCGACCGCCTCACGACGGAGTTCATGGAGGAGTACGAGCTCGCCAGAGAGAGCGCTCGCGCCCGCGCGGCAGGCGTCAAGTGAGCGCGCCGCGCAGGCCGCTCAGCATCTCGTCCATCGCCGCGTCTGCGGCGGCGCGCCAATCGCTCGTCTCGGCCTTGCGGTAGGCGAAGGCGATACCGCGGGAGGAGTTGACGACCGCGCCGGACAGGCCGTCGGTGAAGCCAGGCTTTACATCCTCGGGGCCGGCGCCTTGAGCCCCGAAGCCAGGGAGGAGGAGCGGGGTGTGCGGGAGGCGCCCGCGAAGCTCAGCGAGGGCCTCAGCGTGGGTCGCGCCGACGACAGCCCCGACAGACGAGAGCCCGCACTCCCCCACCGTCTCTTCACCCCAGCGGGTGACGTGCTCGCAGAGCTTGTGGACGAGGGGCGGCTCGCCGTGCTCCTGGAGGTCATCGGAGCCGGGGTTGGAGGTCCGCACGAGGACATAGAGCCCCTTGTTGGTTCTGCGCGCGACCTCGAGGAAGGGGTCGAGGGTGTCAGAGCCCAAGAAGGGGTTGACCGTGATGGCGTCGCAGAGCGCGGGGTCTTCTGGGTCGCCGGAGCCCTCGAGGAAGGCGGTGGCGTAGGCGGCTGCCGTGGAGGCGATGTCGCCGCGCTTCACATCGCCGATGACGAGCAGTCCCCTCGAGTGCGCGTGGCTCACGACGCGCTCCCAAGCGACCGCTCCGTCGGCGCCGAGGACCTCGAAGAAGGCGGACTGCGGCTTCACGACCGCGACGCGGTCGGCGCAGAGATCGGTGAGCTCACAGAGGAAGTCCGCCACCGCGCCGGCCCGGTCTCCCCGCGGGGCCGTCGGGTCTGCCGCCACAGAGAACTCTTCGGGGAGCAGCGCGAGGTGGGGGTCCAGGCCGAGCAGGCAAGGAGAGCCCTTCTCCCGGACCTTTGCGTCGAGGCGGTCAGCGAAGTTCACTCTTCAACCTCCAAGGGCTTGCCGAGGATCGAGGCGAGGCTCTGCGTGAGCTCCTCCACAGACTCGTGCTGCGGGATCAAGACGCCAGCAGAGATGGTTGTGCGCAGCGCCTCGTCGACGGTGATGGGGAGCGGGATGAGGCGGGAGGCCTCGATGAAGACGGTGTATCCGGTTGCGGGCATCGGCGAGGTGGGGACGAAGCAGGAGACGTAGCGACCGCCGAGCGCCTCGTGGACGGTCTTCAGCCCCGGGCTGGTCACGAAGGCGATGCACCAGACCCCGGGACCCGGATAGGGCGCAGCGACCACCGTGTCGAACTCGAGGTCGGAGTCGGAGAGGAAGTATTCGACGAACTGCTTCGCGTAGGGATAGACCGATCGAACGACCGG
>JAKVCE010000088.1 GCA_022447405.1 Planctomycetota bacterium
AAGGGCAGGATGGCCTTGAGCTCCTCATGCTCGGTGTCACCTGTCTCGATGGCGACGGCCGCCCCGTCCAAGGGATCAGCGCCACCCAGCTGGAGGCGCGCCTGCATAGCGAGGCACTCCTCGAGGGCGACGCGCCGCCGCGCCGCGTTGAACTCGCTCGGATCGCTGGGTCTGTGGAGGGCGTGCGGCGTCTCCGAGAGCGTCGGGACCCCGAGCTCCTCGAGCAGCGCGCGCGGGACGCGCTCTCCCAATCCAGGGGCCGCTTCGAGCGCGCCGCGACAGAGCCCTCTCAGGAGCCCTTGTCCGATCCCGTCGACGGTCTGGTAGAGGGGCTCCCAGCCGCCGGGGGCCGGCAGCGGCTTCTCCTCTGTGCCGATGCGAGGAACGACCAGAGACGGCTTCCCCTTCTTCGTCAACCCGACGCGACCAGCCAAGGTGATGACGGCGTCCTTCACGACGCTCTCTCGGAGCCAAGACTGGTTGAACCAGTGAGCCTCCAGCTCACCGCTCTCGTCCACGATGTACGCCGTGAAGACGCTCTGCCTGCCACCCCTCCGGAAGAAGCGCGTGCGCTCGACGCGCCCGGTGACCTGGACCACGGCTCCGACCATGTCTGCCGCCTCGGCGCAGGTGGCGCGGAGCCCGGTGCTCTCCAGGCGCAAGGGAGAGAACAGCAAGAGGTCTCGAATGGTCTGGACCCCGAGCTCCCCCAGCAGCGCAGCGCGCGCGGGTCCAACCCCTGCGATCGTCGTGACGAGCGCCTCGGTCCCCTGTGTCTCCGCCTTCACCCCCCTAATCTAGCTCCCAGCCCTCGACTCTTCATCGTGCCGTCGCTCCAGGGGGAGGAGCAGGACGTATGTGAGCAGGCTGGAGACGGTGTAGAAGCCGACCGTCGTCATCATGAGGACTGAGTAGTCATTGCCCGTGCTGTCCAGGATCGCGCCCCCTACGACGGGTCCGAGCACCCACCCGAGGCTCCAGGCCACAGACTGCATGCCGTTCTGAAACTCCTTCGCGCCCTCTGGCGCCAGCTTCATCACGAGGTTCATGAACAGGGGGTGCCCTGAGTTCATGAGCGCGCCGCGGAAGAGGAAGGCGATGATCGCGACCACGAGGTTGTTCGTGTACGCGAGGACGACGAAGAAGACGACCGAGGCCAGCTCCAGGGCGACGATCCCTCGCACCAGCCCGAGCTGCCTTGAGACGTAAGGGGCGAGGAGGAAGCCGCCCGCGGTCATCAGGCCGCCCACCGCCCAGAGGGTGCCGACGTCCCCGTCTCCTAAGCCGAAGCGCTCACGAAAGTAGAGCGAGAGGAAAGGGATGCAAGCGCCTGCGCCGACGCCGAGGACGATGTGGGGGGTGACGAAGCGCAAGGCCGTACCGCGGTGCTCTCGAACGACCGAGAGGATCTTCGGCGCCTCTTCATCTACGACCGGGGCCTCTTCACGGATCCCCGCGTAGACGATCGCCGCCGAGAGTCCGAGGAAGCCAGCGCCGGAGAGGACGCACGCGAGCGCGAGGGCGTCGCTCCCCAGGATCGGGGTCAGGTAGTCCGCGAGCTGCCCTCCTGAGAAGCTCCCGACGACGCTCGCCAAGGTGCCCACGGCCTCCGCGAGGGCGAAGACGCCCTGCCGCTCACGCTCACCCGTGTGCCTGTAGATGAAGGGAGCGACCGCGATGTGATGGATGGCGAAGGAGAGCCCGACGATGAACTCAGCCGCGCGGAACCAGCCGAGGCTCGGCATCCACGGGAGCGCGAAGAGCCCGAGGCCGCAGATCAAGGCCGCCGTAGCGAGGAAGCGTCCAGCTCGATGCCGCGCGAGGATGTAGGCCGCAGGGAGGGACACGAGGATCGTCCCCCACGCGTGCATGGAGGTGACCGTGCCGATCTCGATCTTCGTGTACCCCAAGCGGTCGAGGTAGAGGTTGAGGAGCGTCCAAGGGAGCGCGCCGGCGGCGCCGAGGAAGGCGCAGCCCAAGAGGTAGCGCCGCGTCTGGCTGCCAGTCTCCTTCCAATCCTCAACCCAACGCTTGATCACGACTCAGGCCCCCCCGCGCTCAGCGGTACATGCGCTGCAGGACAGCCTCGGCGGTCTTGCCTTGGGGAGAGTAGCCACGATCTCGTGCGCCCCCAGAGCCAGGTTCGATCTCCCACCGCCAGAAGTAGGTCCCGCGCAGCGCGTCAGACTCTCCGCGCACGGTCGTGAGCGCGCCGAAGAAGGAGCTGTAGAGCCGCTCCTGCTCATCCATGTCGAGCTCCCCCTGTCCGAGCGCGGCGTCCCACCACGCGCGAGAGGAGGAGGGGAAGCCGACCTCCATCAGCAAGACCGGGCGGTCATGCGCTGCACCCTTCTCGACGAGCGCGCGCAGCACCTTCGTCATGGAGCCTTGGATCGAGCGGTCCGAGGGGCGCTCGCCGAGCGGCGTCCCGAGCCTCGGGAAGTAGACGAGCCCGATGAAGTCGAGCTCATCCCAGAACTCGACCTGCTCAAGCTCTTGCTTCCAGAGCGCGCCGTAGGTGAGCCCTCCAGAGAAGACCGCGCGAGCCGCGCTGATGCTCCGCGACCACTCCTCCCGCTTCGTCTCGAAGATCTCGATCGGGAGGTCATCGTTCTCTGTGACGCGCGTCTTCGTCGCGGTCCGGAGCTCCGCCCCTAAGGAGAGCAGCTCGACCCCCATGAGCTCAGCGGTCAACCCCGCGTGCTCAAGCATGCGGCGCTGGTCGACGAAGTAGTCCCTCCACGCCGGCACATCCGTGCGCCGCCGCCACGCAGAGCGTCCGGCGCTGGAAGAGACGAGCTGAACGGGGACCATGCAGGTCTGCATCCCGCGCGCGCGCGCGAGCCCGAAGATGTGGGCGAGCTCTGCGTCCGGCTCGACGAAGCCGCTGAGCGTCGGCCCCGCTCCTGCGGCGAAGCGCGCCTGGGGTCCGTCCTCCAGCCAGTAGCACTGGACGCTCAAGGCCTCGACCCCGACGTCTCCCGCGCGGTCGAGGGTCTCTGCGAGCGCGGGGACGACATAGCTCCGCTGCGTGTCCAGCGGGGAGTCGATCGCCACCCCGTCCCTCCGAGCGCGGCGCTTGACCTCATCGAGGCGCGCGGCGCGGGCGGCTCTGACAGCCTCCATGCCGGGGTCCGTCCGCTCCAGGAGCCAAGCCTGAAAGTCCAGCAGCACCGGCTCGTCGGGCGCATAGGCCTCCTCTCCTCTCCAGACCCGCGCCAGCTCTTCGGCGCCTAGGGTCTCTCGGAGGTATCGGAAGAAGGCCGCGCGAGCGGGGACGCGGATGTGGGTCGAGCGCTGCACGAGCGCGCCTGGCGTGATGATGAGGTCCGGCGAGGGCAGGAGCCCCTGCGTCGCGAGGTAGCTCCACCACTCCTCGAGCGGTCGGCCCCACCACGAGTCGACGGCGTCCGCCGCCGCCGCCCCGAGCATCCAGTCCACCTCTGTGACCGGGAACCCGAGGGTCTGCACCAGCCGCGCCTCCGCCAGCGCTCTGCGCCCGTCCTCGGGGAGGGCCGGGTTCGCCGCGACGAGGACCGCGCCGCGTCCGTGCTCAGGGACGCCGAAGGCGCAGACGCCGTGCAGAGTTTGGATGTCCATGAGCTCGTCGGTCATCGAGACGTGAACGCGCTTTTGCACAGGGCCCGCCCAAGCCTCGAGACGCGCGAGCGTCTCCAATGCGCCCGACGCCCACGCGCTCGCGCGCTCATCAGAGAGGGAGCCGACGCGCGCGAGCGAGAGCTCGGGGTGTCCGCTCTCTAGCGGAACGAGCTCTCCTTCGAACTCATCCCAACGCTCCTCATAGTCCACGATGCTCTCTTCGTTCGGCGCCCCCTGTGCGCCCAGCCGAAGGGAGAGCGTGAGCCGTCCGCCGCGGAAGACCCGCGCGCCCGGACGAGCGACCGGGCGCAGGTCGAGGGTGAGCGGGTCGAGCGCGGCGAGGGTGCTCCCGCACACGAGGGTCAAGGGGAGGCCGGGCCGCTCTGGGTCCTCGTAGGTCGCGACCAACGCGACCCCGTCACCGCTGAACTCCCGATCGACCCATCGGACCCCGGCCCCTCCTCCGAGCTCCACGCCAGTCGGCGCGAGCAGTCGCGCGACCACCGGGTCGTTGAAGGTCCCCACGACCACGCGCGGGTTGTTCGCTCCGCTCCTGTGAGGGTCGACGCGGCCGAGGGGGATGCCCAGCACACCGCACCAGCGCAGGAGCGAGTGCTCGGCGCGCGCGCCCACCTCCCCCGCCGGCGCGACCAGCTCAAGCATGTCGCACTGCGAGAGGTTGCGCGCCATCGCGGCGGCGTTCGCCACGCGCGCAGGTCGCTCGCAAGCGCCCGCGAGGAGCGCGCCGAGGCAGAGAGAGAGAGGGAGAAGTCGTCGCGTCACGGCGCAGAGCCTAACACTGGCTGCCCGCACTCCCGAGGCTGTCCTTCAAGCCTCCGTGGTCTCGGGCACTTCGGGCCCAGCATCGCGCTGCTCTGCGCCCTCGAGCTGCTGCATCTCGACCAGGCGGCAGTAGGTCCCGCCTGCGGCGAGGAGCTCGGCGTGGGTCCCGCTCTGAGAGACGGCGCCGCCCTCGAGGACGGCGATGCGGTCAGCGTTCCGGATGGTGGCCAGACGGTGCGCGATCACCACGACGGTGCGGTCCCGCATCACGTTCTCCAAGGCGGCCTGCACAGCCGACTCAGACTCTGAGTCCAAGCTGCTCGTGGCCTCGTCGAGGAGCAGGAGCGGCGCGCCCTTCAAGATCGCCCGCGCGATCGTGATGCGCTGGCGCTGACCTCCGGAGAGGCGCGTGCCCATGTCCGCGACGTCTGTGTCGTAGCCCTCGGGCAGGGTCTGTATGAACTCGTGGATGTGCGCCGAGGTCGCCGCCGCCTCGATCTCCTCCTGGGTCGCGTCGGGGCGTCCGTAGCGGATGTTCTCCCGGATCGAGGCGTGGAAGAGGAAGGGCGCCTGCTCAACGAGGCTGAACTGCTGGCGCCAAGACGCGAGCGTCACGGCCTTGAGGTCGTGCCCGTCTACCCGGACCGAGCCCTCGTCAGGATCGAAGAAGCGACAGATCATGCTGAGCAGCGTGCTCTTCCCGCCGCCGCTCGGACCGACGAGCGCGAGGGTCTCCCCTGCCTTGACCTCGAGGTCGATGCCTGCGAGCGCAGGACCCTCTGCGTTCGGATAGGCGAAGCGCAGCCCCTGGATGGACACGTTACCGGTGACCTCGCCGAGCGCATGCGCGTCGTCCTCCTCTTGGACGTCAGCCTCCTCTTCGAGCACCGCGCAGAGTCGCTCTGACGCGCCGACCGAGGTCTCGATGATCGTCCAGTTCTTCGTCAGGCGCTTGATGTGGTTGTACATCTGCGCGCTGCCCATGAAGAAGATCATCATCTTCCCGCCGTCCCCGAAGAGGTCGAACAAGATCGCGCCGAAGCCGACCACAAAGAGCAGGATCGCGATCCCCACGTGGCTGAAGAGGGTCGTCCACGCGAGGGTGAGGGACTGCGCGCGGACCATCCGCATCGTGTCGTCGAGGTACTCCTCGTTGAGGCGCTCATAGCGCTCGACCTCTTGGCGCTCCATGTCGAAGGCGCGGACGGTGCGGATCCCTTGGAACATCTGGGTCAGGACCTGCACCGAGGCGCCGAGCGTCGTCAGGCTCTTGGTCGAGCGCTTGCGCACGCGCTTCGAGAGCTTGCTGACTGGCCAGGCGAGGAGCACGACGGAGAGAATCACAACCCCAGAGAGCTCTGGCGCCGCGTAGACCATGACACCCATGAAGGCGAAGGTGGCGTAGCCGTTCTGCAAGAGGTCACCGAAGCAGACCTTGATGGCAGCCAAGGTCTGTTGGACATCTGAGCTCACGCGGCTGAGGGTGTCACCGAGCTTGCGGCTGCCGTGCCAGCCGAGGCCGAGCCCCATGAGGTGCTTGGCGATGCGCACCCGGAGGTCGACGACCATCCTCAGGGAGACGCGGTTCGAAAGCTGGTTGTAGAGGTACTGGGCGGTCGCGGTGAGGAAGGCCAGGAGGATCAGGAAGATCACGACGATGCAGAGCGCCGCGTACTGATCGTTCTGTTTGGCCTCGCCCCGGATGATCCCCTCCTCGACGCTGGTCTTGGTGATCCAGGCGAAGAGCTCCTCGATGGGGCCCGGCTCGGCAGTGAGCGCGGCATCGCCCTTGCGCGGGAAGAGCACGAGGTTCCAGATCGGCTCCAAGAGGAGGACGACCAGGCTCTGGCCGAAGGTGACCAGGCCCCCGAGGACCATGACGGTGATGAGCGCCGGGATCCGGGGCAGGGCGTGGGGCTTCAGCAGCCTCCATGTGGACTTCAAGTCGGCGTTCAAATCTGTCCTCGTCCTCCCTCTCTAGGGGCGCGCCCGCAGAGGCCCGGCCCTGAGAGGCCTGCCAGCTGGGACGCTCCTCCTGTGAGAGAGGATCCCTTGGGAGTCCGCAGAAGTAAAGCCGGGCAGGGCAGGCGCGGGGTCAATTCCCGCTCAGCCAGTCCCTAGGGACCAAGAAGCCCTTCATGAGGGCCTCCTCTGGGCTCCCTGGAGCAGGAGTGAACTCATATCGCCAGCGCACCTCCGGAGGCATCGAGCCCAGGATGCACTCGACCCGGCCTCCCGCCTGCAGCCCGAAGAGGGTGCCGCGGTCCTGGAGCAGGTTGAACTCCACGTACCGACCCCGGCGCACCAGCTGCCACTCGCGCTCGCGATCGGTGTAGGGCGTGTCCTTGCGTCGCTCGAGGATCGGCGGGTAGGCGGAGAGGTAGCCCTCCCCCACCGAGCGCATGAGCGCGAAGCCCTCCTCGAAGGTCCCGTCGTTCCAGTCATCAAAGAAGACGCCGCCGATGCCGCGCGGCTCACCGCGGTGAGGCAAGAAGAAGTAGTCGTCGCAGGTCTTCTTCAGCTTGGGGTAGAGCTCTGCGCCCACGGCGTCTCTCGCGGTCTCGTGCCAGGAGACGCAGTCCTCTTCAAAGCCGTAGTAAGGGGTGAGGTCAAAGCCGCCACCGAACCACCAGACCGGCTCCTCCCCCTCCTTGGTCGCGAGGAAGCAGCGCACGTTCATGTGGCTGGTCGGCGCGTAGGGGTTCCGAGGGTGCGTGATGAGCGAGACCGAGACGGCCTCGTAGGCGCGGCCTGCGAGCTCGGGCCTGCGCTTGCTCGCTGCAGCGGGCATGTCCTCCCCCACTGTGTGGGAGAACATCACCCCCGCGCGCTCGAGGATCGGCCCGTCCTCCAGGATGCGGGGTCGCGAGAGCCCGCCAGTGGGCGACTCGAGCGGGTCCTCCCTGAAGGTCGCCGCTCCGTCAGCGCCCTCGAGCGCCGCGCAGATGCGGTCCTGCAGGTCGGTCAGGAACTGACGTACTTGGTTGATGTCAGGAGAGTTCGACACGGCTGTTGGTGTTTTTCTTGATGGCGCCTTCGGAGCAAAGGTCCGAGGATGATGCGATGAACACGGTGATCTTGATCTTGGCAGCGAGCGCGTCGCTCGGGTCGGCGGACGTCCGAGTCCAAGCGCCCACGGCTGAGCTCCGCGAACAGTTCGGGCTGGCCTCATTCTACGAGAAGCACCTCGACGCTTGGGGGATGCCGATCGTGAGTTCTCGCCACGTCTCGGACTACGCGCTCCTCGAGGCGCGCCACCTGATCCAAGAGATGATGGGCGAGCGCACCGACATCCTGAAGGCCATGGGCGAGAACGGGGTCCGCTATGTGGTCATGGGGGTCAACGAGTACACGACCGATGTCCCTGAGCACTCTGACCTGACGCCTGCGCGCTACTGGGACAGGCGCGCCCGCGGCCTCGGCGCGACCTTCTCCAGGCCCGCTGTG
>JAKVCE010000089.1 GCA_022447405.1 Planctomycetota bacterium
GCCGCGCTGCGCTGGGCATCCCTCGCCTTCCTGTTCGCGACGATCGTCAAGGTCTTCCTCTTCGACCTCGGCAACCTCGAGGGGCTGCAGCGCGTCGGCTCCTTCCTGGGCCTCGCCGTCTGCCTGATCGTGGTCTCGCTCTTCTACTCGCGCTTCGTCTTCAAGAAGACCGAAGACGCCGAGCCCTCAGCGTGACGCCCAGTCACCGGCAGTGAGCAGCGCGCCGTCGCAGGATTCGCCCGCGTAGCGATAGGTCCAAGCGAGGACCTCGCCGCCGCAGCTCATCCGCGCCATGCACAGCCCGCGCAAGAAGAGAGAGCCCTCCTGCTGCCACCCTTCGAAGCCCTCCAGCTCATCCAAGGTCCGGAGCGTCGCGTCCGGTGAGGCACACCTCCACAGCTCTCCCGTGACCCGCTCGTCCCCCTCGGACGTCATCATCGCTGGCCAGGAGCCGCAGTCATACAGGACCCCCGGGGCGGTCCCGATCCCCTTCAGCTCGATCCCGCCCTCGCGCTGCAACCAGCCGTGGTTGTACTCGCCAGTCCGGAGCGAGCCGTAGACGAAGACGCTCGGGATCTCCCAAGCGGGCTGCTTGCCGCGGCGCGCCGCCTTGAGCATGCGCTGATTCACCCCGTACTCCTCGCAGCCCTCCGCGACGAGCTCCGCGTAGCCCGGCGCAGGCTCGACATGCTCTCTTCTGCGAGCTGGCGTGACGACGTAGGTGATCGCCTCGTACCCGACCCCCTCCTCGTCCAGCGCGGTGACGGCCTTCTCCTCGTAGACATTGGGCGCGCCCTCCTTCGCGTCGAGCGCTGCCTTCGCGGCCTCGTCGACCTCGAAGAGCGCGCCGGGTGCTGCTTGCCCAAAGCGCTCGATCACATCCAAGGCGCCGCCCCCCCGGGCGACGGAGTCGTAGCTGAAGGAGAGCTCGTGACCTGGGAGCCAAGCTCGCTTCAGGAAGCGGAGGCCGCCCGCCTCATGGCCGTTGCGCGCGCACCACTCCTGCCAGTCCCTCGCGCAGAGGTTGGAGCCGTACCCAAAGTAGAGCACCCTCAGTCCGCCTCGATGTCGAGGTGGATGGCCTCGGGCACCTCGGCGCGGATCGCCTCTTCGATGCGGTTGATCTCCTCACCGACGGCCGCGAGGACGTCCTCGGTGACCTCCACCGCGAGCGCCTTCGGGTCTGTCTCTGAGGTCTTGAGCGCCTCGATGAGCTTCGCCTCGATTCGCTCCGCGATCTTCGGTCCCTCGAAGTCCACCGTCGCCGTGACGTCGTATCGGTCGAGGTCGATGACGTTGGCGCGCATGGTGACCACGCGCTCTACGGTGGGGTGCTCTCTCAAGATGCGGTGGATGGTCTGCCGCACGTCGGCGGGCACCGCGGGCCCCATCAAGAGCTCGTGGTTCCTGACCATGAGGGCGATCGCGACGACCCCCAAGAGCAAGCCGATCGCGATCGAACCGATCGAGTCCCAGTAGAGCGCGCCCGTCCAGGTCGTGAGGCCGAGCGCTGCGAGAGCGAAGAGCACGCCCAGGCACGCAGCGGCGTCCTCCATGAGGACCGCGGCGGCGGAGGGGTCTGCCTCCGTGCGCACGTACTTCAAGAAGGGTTTGCCGGCGGCCTCCTTCTTGAGGCCGCGGTAGGCGATCACCAAGACCACATACTCGATCACGAAGGAGAGCGTCAGGACGCCGATGGCCCACTCAGGGCTCTCGAGCTCGTGCGGGTGGAAGAGGCCCGAGATGCCGTGATAGAGGGTCACGCCGCAGCCGAGGAAGAAGATCCCGACGGCGCTGATGAGCGCCCAGATGTAGCGCTCCCTCCCATAACCAACCGGGAAATCCTCGTCCGCTTCGCGCTCCGAGCGGGTGATCCCGATGAAGAGCAGGATCTGATTTAAGAGGTCCGCGGCGGTGTGGATCGGCTCCGAGAGCATCGCAGCGGAGCCCGTTACAACGAAGCCCACGCTCTTCGCCACGAAGATGAAGCTGTTGCCGCCGATGGCAGCGAGGACTGAGGTCTTCGAGCTGTCAGCCATGGAGGAGATGCTACTCGGAGTAGACGGCCTGTGCAGCCGAGACCCCGTCTCCCGCCGGCGCTGCGCCCTGAGCGCTCATCGCGTCGTGGAGGGCGGTGAGGCAGAGCTCGACGTTCTCACGGCAGGCGCCGGCCCCCATGAGGCCGATCCGCCAGGTGTTCCCCTTCATCGGGCCCAAGCCACCACCGATCTCGAGGTTGTGGTGCTCGAGGAGGTGGGCGCGCGCGGCGGCGTCATCCACCCCGTCCGGAACGCTCACGGCGGTCAGAGGCGGGAGCCGCTCTCCCTCGGGGACGCGCGGCGAGAGGCCCATCGCCTCCAGGCCCGCGACGAGGGCTGCGCTGTGGAGGCGGTGGCGCGCCTCGCGCTCATCGATGCCCTCCTCGAGCACGAGCCGCAGCGCCTCGTGCAGGCCATAGAGCATGTTGATCGGCGCGGTGTGGTGGTACGAGCGCTCCGAGCCCCAGTAGTTCGCGATCATCGTGAGGTCGAGGTACCAGGACTGGACGGCGTGCTCCCGCGCCTTGAGCGCGCTCTGAGCGCGCTCGCTGAAGCTCACGGGCGAGAGGCCGGGCGGGCAGCCGAGGCACTTCTGCGTGCCGGAGTAGGCCGCGTCGACGCCCCACTCATCGAGGGAGACCCGCAATCCGCCCACCGAGGTGACGCAATCAAGGAGCAGCATCGCGCCGAGCTCATCGGCGACCTCTCGGATCGGCCCCACATCCTGCAGCACCCCTGTGGAGGTCTCTGCGTGCACGACGCAGACGAGCTTGTGCTGTTCACCGCCCGCTGCCTCGCGCAGGAGCTCCGCGTCGAGCGCGCGCCCCCACTCGCTCTGCGCCTCGGTGACCTGTGCACCAGCGCGCCGCGCGACATCAACCATCCGCGTGCCGAAGACCCCGTTGACGCCGACGAGCACCTTGTCTCCAGGCTCGATGAGGTTCACGAGGCAGGTCTCCATGCCAGAGGAGCCCGTACCAGACATCGGCATCGTGAGCTCGTTCTGCGTCCCCATGACCGCGCGCTGCATGTCGCGGATCTCATCCATGACGAGCAGGAACTCCGGGTCCAGGTGCCCGAGGGTCGGCTTGGCGAGCGCCTCGTAGACGCTGGGCGCCGTGGGCGAGGGGCCCGGCCCCATGAGGACGCGGGCGGTAGGTGAGAGGCTCTTGGGGGTCTCTTTCATGGGCAGAGTGGCTATAGCTCTTTGACCTCGATGCGGCGCACTGAGATGACCGAGCCGTCGTGGTGCTGTTGGATGGCGAAGTGCCCCGACTCGTGGCGGCGCTCCGCGTCCACCACGTCGGTCACGACGACGCCATTGATCGTGATGATGATGTGAGTTCCTGCGTCCGTGTCCACACAGCGCACGCCGTAATCGAACCAAGTGTCCGGGGCGACGAGGGAGGCGTGGATGGGCGCGATGGAGTAGAGACTGCCTGTCTTCTGGGGGTCCGGGAAGGTGCTGTTGACCTGGGCCTCGTATCCGCTGGGCCAGCCGCTGCCGAACTTCGTGCGGAAGTAGAGGCCCGAGTTCCCGCCGTCTGAGATCTTCATCCGGGCCCTGAGCTCGAAGTCCTCGTAGTCATCGCGCGGGCTGAAGATGTGGCTCACCCCGCCCTCTCCCACGAGGTTGCCGTCGTCATCAAGCTCCCAGAAGCCGTCATCAGAGATCTCCCAGCCCTCGAGCGAGCTGCCATCGAAGATCACGTCCCAACCCTCGGAGTCCCAGCGCGGCGGGACGGGCTTCACCTTGATCCCACGCAGCGCGACCTGCGTCGCGTTGCCTTGAATCCGGAGCGGACCAGTGGCGACCTCACCCTCATATCCACCAAAGGTCGGCCCAGTGAGCTCGACGCCCTCTTGGACCAAGACGTCATCGACCCAAACCTCGTTGATGCGCGCGTTCTCCAACTTGCGGCCGTCCGGAGCGAAGCGCGGCGCCTGAAAGCTGATGTTCATCTCATGCCAGATCCCGACACCGCCGAAGGCGTTCTCCAAGGGCGCGCTCCCGTCCCAGCTCGGTCCGGCGTAGACCGCGGCGCAGTCTTTGGGGCCGAGGTCTTTCACTCCCGTGGAGTCGGCGATCTGCACCTCATAGCGGCCTTGCAGGTAGACGCCGCTGTCGCCGCCCGGCGGCAGCATGAAGTGGAGCTCGACCTCGCAGTCTCCGAACTCCATCTCACTCAAGAGCTCGGCCGGACTCTCTCCTAAGTTCACGATCGCGGACTCGCCCTGTTCGATGCGGAACACCCCGCGCTCATCTGGTTCGACGACCGGCTCGCAGAGCCCCCACCCCTCGTGCTCGAACACGTCGAGGGCGTCACCATAAGAGAGCTGCAGCCAGCCCTGTCCCTCGCCCTCTTTGCCCGGCGGCGGGGGCACGAGCTTGGCGACGTGCTCCGTCGTCGGCTCGCCCTCTGGGAGCTGATTGATCGTGTAGCTGAACTCCGCGTTCCGGAGCGGCGCGCCGTCCTCGGACGCGACGTCACTCAAGACGCAGCGCGCGCACATCGCAGGCGTGAGCCCCGCGGTCAAGATCGTGAGCGTCTTCTTGTCTTCAGAGAGCGCGGTCGAGAGCACGTCGACGGTCTTCGTCCCGCGCTCGGGCGACCCGTACTCCCACCAGTAGTCGTAGTCGTACTGAGAGAGGAGGACCTGTTCCGGCGTGACGTCGCCTTGGACAGGGTGCGTGAAGGTGACCTCGAAGCCCTCCTGCAGGAGGTGCACGCGCTCCATCTCCATCGGGACCTCACCGGTCCAGCGCACGCGCGCGATGCCGTGGCTGGGCGCGAGCCCGCCCCAGCCGCGGTTCGTGAGACCGCAGAAGAGCGTCCCATCAGG
This sequence comes from Planctomycetota bacterium, assembly GCA_022447405.1. Classification (GTDB taxonomy): domain Bacteria; phylum Planctomycetota; class UBA1135; order UBA1135; genus JAKVCE01. Next base: position 4,884 of record JAKVCE010000089.1, read on the forward strand.
AGCAAACACGACGCGACAGGCGCTCCCCACGCGGTCCTGGAAGCGGAAGCACGCGCCTTGATATTCACCCCGCACCTTCTCGAGCTGGACGCGCAGGACGCGGCCGTTGGTGAGCTCCGCGACGAAGAGCTGGTCTTCGAAGGGCCCGAACTTTCCGCCCGTGCCGTCGTGGACGAGGTTCCCTGTCGAGCGTGACCACTTGTACGGCAACCACACCGCGGCCGGCGCGCGCTCGAGCCCGACGGGGTTTTGATCGCTCGGCTCGACGCCTGCTTCGCGATAGGCATCGGTCCAGTTGAGGCTCGCAGGGTGTCCATAGAAGCGCCCCTCGACCAAGTGATAGATCGGGCACACGGGCATCCAGTCGCCCTGATTGTCTGTGACGAAGATGTCGCCAGCCGCGTTTCTTCCGAGACCGCAGGGGCTACGCAGGCCCATCGCGAAGGGCGTCGTCGTCCCGTCAGGCGCGACCTTCAGCGCCCAACCACGGCTCGGCACCTTCGACTTCCCGTGCCACCACTCTGGGCTCCAGAAGCCGACGTTCAGGCTCATGTAGAAGTTGCCGGCGTCATCTCGAGGAAGGCCAAAGGCGAACTCGTGATAGTTACCTGAGAGGCCCCAGTCGCTTGAGATCGTCTCGATCGTATCTACCCGCTGATCGCCATCAGCGTCGGAGACTCTCGAGAGCTCACCGCGCTGCAAGACATAGACATCTTCTCCCACGGTCGAGAGCCCCAAGCCCTCTTGGAGGCCTTCGGCCCAGAGGTGAAAGCGCGCCTCGCGGGGGTCTTCGACGAGCGGGTTCTCAATCTTCCAGATGCGGCCACGACGCGTGCTCGCGAGGAGCGACCCGTCTGGCAGGAAGGCTAATCCGCCGACCTCTACCACCTCACCCTCAGGCAAAGCGAGGTGATCAACGCTGTAGTAAGCGTCTTCGCCTCCGCTCAGAGCTGCGGCGGTCACTAAGAGCTCAATCATCATCGCCGCGGATCTCTCTCAAGACATGCATAGCGTTCTCGTCTGACCACTCTGTGAGGAAGACCACTCCGATCTCGAACTTGACCGAGTCGTCTCCCTCCATGGTGAGTGAGATGCCATCCCCTGTGTGCGAGATGTTTCCAGAGGAGAGGCTCACCATCCTCAGCTCATTGCCTGGGTCCTTTAACGGACGATGACAATGCACCTGCCCCGTCGCTAGCTCTCCGGTAGCGCGCCCCCCGCCGCTGCTCAGGGTCCAGCTCTGACTGCTCGCGTTAGGAAAGGGAGAGAACGTCAAGATGAGGAGAGGGTTACCCACAGTGCTGACCTCATAAGAGACGGCGTATCCGCTCCCGTAGCTAGTCGAGATCATGCGGGGCGACTCAACACAGATCGCTTCCGTCGCAGCCTTCGATGAAGACGTCCGCTTGAGGACAGATCCATCCATGATGGCGTACTTCACCTTTGCCTCCCCGCCTGCTGTCGAGGTCATGAGGAGGCGCGTTCTGCAGGTCGGTTTGCCGTAGTAGCTCCAAGCCGTCGACCATTCGCGAGGGAACCACTCATTGCCGAACTTGCGATTGCGAGGACCCGGCGAGTAGATCTCCTTGCCCAAGGGCTGCAGCGAGCTCCCGCCACGTCCCCCCCAGTCATCACGATTCACGAAGCCGCCCAAGCGGACGCTCATCAAGCTGACGTCATCGAGTGAATACTGAAAGCTCATCCCGCTGGGGTCTCCGATGAGCAGTCCCCGGGCGATCTCACCCTCTCCCCCTTCTAGCGGAGGAAACTTCCCTCGGACAATGAGAGGGCGATCCTTGACGACGAGCTCCGTCCCCTTGGGGGGCTCCGGCTCGCCGCCCGGACCCAAGAACTGAACGAGCCGCGCGAGCTCCTCAAGGCGCTCGTCGGTGACCTGTCCACCGAAGGCGGGCATCGGTGTCCCAGGGATCCCGCTCTTCAGCGTCCGAAAGAGCGCGTCCTTCGTGTTGCCGAAGGAGAAGCCGCCGTCGGCGAAGCTCCGCGCAGGCCGGTCTAGCTCCGTGGTCCCCTTGCCGTCGCCGCGGACGCCGTGACAAGGGGCGCAGAGCTCAACGAAGCTCACGTGGGCTGCCTTCAAGTCGTCCGGTAGATCAGCCAGGGGGTCTTGCGCGCCGATCGCCGCTCCGGCGACGAGCGCGACGGTGAGTGAGAGGGTCATCGTCTTCATGCTCAGGGAGGAGTCTATACGGCCAGCGTGCGAAACAGGTGTCGGACAGCGCGCTTCCGCCCCTATCATCCCCACGGATGTTGATCCCCCTGCTCCTCAGCCTCGGCGCGCAAGGAGACGGCGCGCTCCTCGAGTGGTCCGAGCTCCCGCCCCTCCCCGATCCCGTCGGCCGCGCGGGTGCCTTCGTCGGAGTCGCTGACGGCGCGCTCGTCGTGGCTGGTGGCGCGAACTTCCCCGCGGGGCGTCCTTGGGACGGTCATGAGAAGGTCTGGCACGCTGACGCCTTCGTCCTGACAGAGCCCACAGCAGAGTGGCTGCACTTCAAAGACGTCCTCCCGGAGCCCCTCGCTTACGGCGTCACACTTCAAGAGGGAGACCGGATGGTCTTGGCTGGCGGTGGAAACGCTGAACGCCACACGGACGCCTTCGCGCTGCTCTCCTGGACGGGTGAGGGCTTGGTGTACACGCGCAGCACCCCGAAGCTCCCACAGCCCACGGCCTTCGCCTGTGGTGTGGTCGTCGGCGATTGGGCGTGCGTGATCGGAGGGATCGAGGAGCCCGGCTCCACAGAGCCGATCTCTACCCTCGCCTTCTCCAACCTGCGCAGTGGAGATGGCGCCGTCTTACGGTTCGAACCCAGCAACGTCAGGCCGCGTATGCTCGCTGTAGCCGGCGCGTGGAACGACCACCTCTTCCTCTTCGGAGGCGTCGGC
>JAKVCE010000009.1 GCA_022447405.1 Planctomycetota bacterium
GCGCGCAGGGCGCTCACGAGCGCGAGCCGCCTCTCCGCCAAGGGGAAGCGGAGCACGCTCACGCCTGCCGACCTCGTCGCAGGAGCTCTGAGCGAGGGCCCCGAACTCCCGCGTTCCTTCGGGGCGGACGCCGCGAGCGCTGCCGCGCTCCTGCGCCCCTTCGCTGAGGACGCGACCCCTCCGGAGCACAGGGAGCTCCCCGACGACGACGAGCTCAGCCAGCTCTGGTCGAGCCTGACTGGAGGAGCAGGGAGCCTACAGGTCCTCGGACACATCCTCAGCGCTCCAGAGGAGGAACTCGCTCAGGTCTTCCTGCGCCAAAAGGTGACCGCCGAGCTCTTGGAGCGTTCCAGAGAGGCCTTCCGGGATCCCTGATCTAGATTCACCCCTCGACCCCGAGGCCGTGGCAGGCTATATGAGGGGCGCTCACCACGCGAAGAGAGACCACCCGTGATCTGCCAGAACTGCAACAAGAACAAAGCCACGATCCATGTGACAGACGTCTACCCGGCGACGGAAGAGACGCCCCAGTCGACGGTCAATGAGCACCACCTCTGCGAGATCTGCGCGCAGACCAAGGACCTCCCCCACACAAAGTCTCCGGGGGAGACCGTCCAGGCGAATGTCTGGAAGCTCCTGCAGATCACCGCGGAGCAGACCAAGCAGCGCCGCAAGGAGCTCAAGTGCAAGACCTGTGGGATGTCCGTAGATGAGTTCCGCAGCAAGGGGAGGCTGGGCTGCGCGGATTGCTATGAGGTGTTCCGCGGACCGATCGCTGAGCTCTTGGAGCGGGTGCACGGCGCGCTTGAGCACGTGGGCAGGGTTCCTGGGATCAGCGATGACGACCTCGAGCGTATGCAAGAGCTCAGCGAGCTGCGTCGAGAGCTCGACACTGCGATCAGGGAAGAGGCCTACGAGAGCGCCGCAAACCTCCGGGACAAGATCAATCAGCTTGAGGGCGTCGAGGCTGAGGAGCCCGACGGAGCCCCGTCCGAGGGAGAGTGAGCCGACGTCACTCTCTGGGGGGTCGCCAGGGCCAAAAACGGGCTCTTCAGCCTATCCCTAGGCCCACAGTCGAGACCCGGAGGCACATCCAAGGCATAATCAGCCTGTTCTGGGCCCAGACAGGATCCTCACCATCAACCTTGAGCCCCCGTACATCCGAAAGAGAACAAGACTGATTCACCGCACCGCATAAGCCCTGACACCGGGGCAGGCCCACGCAAGTAGATATGTTCGACCGCTTCACAGATCGCGCCAAAAAGGTCATGAACCTCGCCCGCCAAGAGGCCCAGAGGTTTAACCATGAGTACCTCGGGACTGAGCACGTCCTCCTCGGACTCGTCCAGGAGGGCAGCGGCGTCGCCGCCAACGTCCTCAAGCAGATGGGGGTGGATCTCGCCAAGATCCGCACAGAGGTCGAGAACATCGTCAAGACCGGTCCCTCCATGGTCACGATGGGTCAGCTGCCCTTCACCCCTCGCGCGAAGAAGGTGCTTGAGCTCTCCCTCGAAGAGGCCAGCAACCTAGGCCACAACTACATCGGCACCGAGCACCTGCTCCTCGGACTCATCAAGGAGAACGAGGGCATCGCCGCGCAGGTCCTGATGAACCTCGGCGTGAAGCTCGAAGAAGTCCGCGAAGAGGTCCTCGACTTCCTCGGCGCTGACGCCGTCGACGAAGAGGACGAGGACGCCGCGCTCACGGGTGACCCCCAGACCCACGGCGCCTCTAAGAGCAAGACCCCCGCACTCGACTCCTTCGGCCGCGACCTCACCGAGCTCGCGAGAGAGGGGAGCCTCGACAACGTGATCGGACGTGAGAACGAGATCGAGCGCGTCGTTCAGATCCTCTCACGCCGCACCAAGAACAACCCCGTGCTCCTCGGTGAGCCCGGCGTCGGCAAGACCGCGATCGTCGAAGGTCTCGCACAGCTCATCATCGGCAACGAGGTCCCTGAGATCCTCCGCAACCGCCGCATCGTCGTCCTCGACCTCGCCCTGATGGTCGCAGGTACGAAGTACCGCGGTCAGTTCGAGGAGCGCATCAAGGCCGTCATGACCGAGGTCCGTCGCGCAGGCGATGTCGTCCTCTTCATCGACGAGCTCCACACGCTCGTGGGCGCTGGCGGCGCTGAAGGCGCGATCGACGCCTCCAACGTGCTGAAGCCCGCCCTCTCTCGCGGCGAGATCCAATGCATCGGCGCGACCACCCTCGACGAGTACCGCAAGCACATCGAGAAGGACGGCGCCCTCGAGCGTCGCTTCCAGTCCGTGAACGTCGAGCCCCCCACCCGCGACGAGGCCGTCGCGATCCTCAAGGGCCTGCGCGACCGCTACGAGTCGCACCACCGAGTGAACTTCACTGACGAGGCCTTGGAGGCCGCGGTCGACTTCAGCATCCGCTACATCAACAACCGCTTCCTCCCGGACAAGGCGATCGACGTGATCGACGAGGCCGGCGCGCGCGTGCGGATCAAGTCCATGGTCCCCCCGCCGGACGTGAAGGACCTCAACGAAGAGATCACCAGCCTCGAGCAGGCGAAGGACGAGGCCGTCACGGCGCAGGACTTCGAGAAGGCCGCCAAGCTCCGCGACGACGCCTACCAGCTCAAGAAGAAGAAGGAAGAGATCCAGGCTGAGTGGCGTGAGCAGCAGAACTCCAACGAGCAGATCGGAGAGGTCACCGTGGATGTGATCGCCGAGACCGTCTCGAAGATGACGCGCATCCCCCTCACCCGCCTCGAGAAGGCGGAGGCAGAGCGCCTCCTCCAGATGGAGGAAGAGCTCGGCGCCATCGTCATCAACCAGGACGACGCCATCAGCGCGATCGCGCGCTCGATCAGGCGCTCCCGCTCAGGCCTCAAGGACCCGAAGCGGCCCACGGGTTCCTTCCTCTTCCTCGGCCCCTCGGGTGTCGGCAAGACCTATCTCTGCAAGCAGCTCGCACAGTTCCTCTTCGGTGACGAGGAGGCCGTCATCACGATGGACATGAGCGAGTACATGGAGAAGCACAACGCCTCCCGCCTCGTCGGCGCGCCTCCTGGCTACGTCGGCTATGAGGAGGGCGGACAGCTCACTGAGCGCGTCAGGCGCCGCCCCTACTCGGTCGTGCTCCTCGACGAGATCGAGAAGGCACACCCGGACGTCTTCAACATGCTCCTTCAGATCATGGAGGAGGGACGCCTCACGGACTCCTTCGGTCGCCACGTCGACTTCTGCAACGTGGTCTTGATCATGACCTCCAACCTCGGCGCGCAGAACATGAAGGCGGGCAGCAAGCTCGGCTTCGACCGCGTCGGCGCCGGCCAGAGCGAGGCGAAGGAAGACGAGCGCAAGAAGCAGATCAAGAACGACGTGATGATCGAGGTCGAGCGGCACTTCCGCCCGGAGTTCCTCAACCGCCTCGACGAGCTGGTGATCTTCAACCCGCTCACCCACTCGGACCTGCAGCGCATCGTCCACCTTCAGCTGGCGGACGTGGAAGCGCGCCTCGAGGAGAAGGGCGTCACGCTCGAGCTCAACGAGGCTGCCATCGACTTCCTCATCACCAAGGGCTTCCACGAGGACTACGGCGCGCGGCCCCTGCGTCGCGCGATCGAGCGCCACATCGAAGACCCCCTGGCAGAGGGCGTCCTGCGCGGCGAGTTCGAGAAGAGCAAGACCGTCAAGGTCACTGTCGCCGAGGACAACGAGGGCTTCAGCTTCTCCCAAGAGGCCAAGCCCGAGCCTGAGCCTGAGCCCGAAGCCGAGCCCGCAAACGCTGGCGACGACAGCTGAGCGCTCAAGGGCGCGCTGACCACCGCGAGGGGGCCTCTCTTGAGGCCCCCTCGCTCGATTTCAGGGGAGGACCCAGAGCCCAGGCTACCGCTGAGCGAAACCCGAGGTTCCAATGGGGGTTCAGGAGCCTCTGCTCCTCTGTCCACCACCCACGACTCTATGAACAGCCTCCTCCTCACCCTCGCTCTCCTCTCCCCCACCCAGGACCCCGAGGTCGAGACGCCCTCCAAGGAGCGCGTCGAAGAGGCTGTCGGAGAGCTCAGCGAGGCCTTCGGTAAGAAGGGCGGTGCAGAGGAGAAGATGCAGGCGATCACCGTCTCCTCAGAGGTCGTCCACCCTGAGGTCATCAAGTGGATCGCCAAGGGTCTCAAGGACGCTGATGACGAGGTCCGCGGGACGACGATCGAGGCGCTCCGCTTCATGGAGCACCCTGACGCGAACGACGCCCTGGTCACGACGCTGAGACGCGACAAGAAGCTCCGCAAGAACGAAGACCTCTACGCGGCGCTGATCAAGGCCGTCTGCCAACACGCTAACCCGAAGTCCTTCTCCCTCATCACCGACTTCAACCTCAACGACGAGACCCGCGACACCCTGCGCGCCCGCGTCTACGGGATCGCACGCTTCCGAACAGCTGACTCGGTGGAGGCGCTCTTTGATGTCATGAAGCGCGGCAGGAAGGGTCGCGTGCACGCCAACATGGGCGAGATCTCCACCGCCCTGATGGTCTTGACGGGCGTCGACCGCGGAAAGTCAGAGGCCGCTTGGACGAAGTGGTGGAACGACAACAAGCGCGACCTAAAGATCTCTCCAGAGCTCCCGAAGCTCCCGAAGAAGACCCTCACATCTTGGTCACGCTACTGGGGGCTCGAGGTGCCCGAGGAGCGCCGCACTCGCCGTGGCGAGCGCGGGGACGACCCCGAGGGCGACGGCAAGAGCTGACAGCCCCATGTCCGAGGAGGAGTTCGACCCGAGCCGCCCGATCGAGGAGGCCCTCGCGGAGGGCGTCCGGCTCTTCAACGCGGGCGAGTATGAGGAGAGCCATGAGGAGTTCGAGCACGGCTGGCTCTCGAGCGAGGCGAACGACTCGGAGTTCTTCAAAGGCCTCGTGCAAGCTGGGATCTGCCTGCACAAGCTGCAGCAGGGACAGCTCGACGGAGCGGAGAAGCTGCACGCAGGGATGCGTCGCTACCTAGCGGCCTTCCTGCCCTCTCACCGAGGCGTCGACGTCGCAGCGCTCATGGATGAGATGCGCCCCTTCATCAAGGGAGCCTGCGAGCAGCCCCAGGCCATCGATTGGTCGGGCGCCCCGAAGATGAAGCTGGAGGTATAAGACCCCACACCTAGCGTCATGGAGCACACCGCCCCCACCAAAACACCCCCTCGCCTCGCCTCGATGGACGCCATGCGCGGTCTGGCGATCTTCGGCATCTTCATGGTGAACATCCAGGTGATGGCGATGCCCTTCGAGTGGATGATGGACCCCGACTATGCCGTGGGCGCAGAGGTCTGGGCCTGGGCCGCGACCACCGCGCTCTTCGAGTCGAACTTCGTCGCGATCTTCTCGATGCTCTTTGGCGCCGGGCTCATCCTCCAGATGCAGAGCGCAGAGAGGAAGGGCGCCGCCTTCGGCCCGCTCTACCTCCGACGCTTGGGCGTGCTCTTCGTCATGGGCCTCTTGCACGGGACGCTCCTCTTCCTGGGAGACATCCTGCTCCTCTATTCGGTCGTCGGCCTGTTGCTCTTCTTCTGCAGGAAGCTCCAGCCCAAGACCTTGATGATGATCGGCGCCGTCCCGCTCCTCATCGCGATCTTCGGCGCGTTTGGGTTGGAGTACTTCAGCGAATATCTCACCGGGCAAGATCCAGAGGCAGAGATCCAGAGGCAGCTCGCCGTGCGACGAGAGGGGCCGCTCTCTGCGCTGCTCGCCTACCGGAGCATCGCCTTCGTGTTCTGGATGATCCTCTCCTCCCTCTGGTTCAACTGGCGGGTCCTGAGCATGCTCTTCTTGGGTGCAGCGCTAATGAAGCTCGGCTTCTTTGAGGAGCGCCGCGCGAGCTGGCACCGACGCGCCGCGCTCGTCGGCCTGACCCTCGGCCTCGGGCTCGAGGCGCTCACGACCTGGAGCACCTGGCACGGCGAGCTCGGCCTCGCGGGCGGGCTCTTGGCCGGCGTCCATCAGCTCTCCAGCCTCGGACTAGCCCTCGGCTACATGGGCGCCGTCGCCCTCTTGGTCCACTCCAACACCCTGGCCTGGCTCACCCGCGGGCTCTCCGCCGTCGGTCGCCTCTCCCTCTCGAACTACATCATGCAGTCTGTCGTCGGGAACCTGCTCTTCACCTTCATCGGCCTCGCCTGGTTCGGAGAGCGCACCCGCTGGGAGCTCATGGGGATCGTCTGCGGGACCTTCTCCCTGCAGATCGTGATCAGCCTGATCTGGCTCCGCTTCTTCCGGATCGGGCCCCTCGAGTGGGCCTGGCGCTCGCTGACGTACCTGAAGAGACAGCCGCTGCTGCGGAAGAGTTGACCCCTGAGATGGGCACGCGACCGGGGGCTGCTCGCGCAGTCCCTCTCGCATGGGAGAGCGCGCGCACGAGATCCTCAAGATCGAATCCAACGGGCCGACCTGGCCGAGCAGGCTCAATGAGATCGATGCGCCTCCGGAGTCGCTCTGGTTGAGAGGTGATGAGGACGCGCTCGCTAGGTCTGGCTACATCGCCATCGTGGGCACTCGCTCCCCCACTCCGTATGGCCTCGATCAGGCGCGGCGCTTCGCGATGAGCTTCGCGGCCGCCGGGGTCGTCGTCGTGAGCGGTCTGGCGCGGGGGATCGACGCCGCCGCGCACGCCGGCGCCTTGGACGCTGGCGGCGAGACGATCGCGGTCTTGGGCTGCGGCGTCGATCGCCCCTGGCCACAAGGCGAGGTGACAAGGCGGGTCTTAGAGGAGGGTCTGCTCATGAGCGAACACTCGCCTGGCACGGACCCCCGCCCCCACCACTTCCCCCTGCGCAACCGCCTCATCTCAGGCCTCTCGGCAGGAGTGGTCGTCATCGAGGCCGCGGCGCGCTCCGGCTCCCTGATCACGGCGCGCTGGGCGGCCGATCAGGGCAGAGAAGTCTTCGCCCTGCCGGGCCGCGTAGACCAGCCCATGAGCCGCGGCGCGCACAAGCTCTTGCGAGAGGGCGCCGCGCTCGTCGAGGATCCGGGCGAGGTCCTCGCGGAGCTCTTCGGCGCGACCCAGGCGTCGGAGGACACCCCTCTCACCAAAGGGGACGCCGTCCTCGAGGAGCTCGCGCGCGGTGAGCGCACTGCGGACGAGCTCAGCGCTGCGACGGGCGTCGAGGTGCGCGCGCTCCTCGCCAGGCTGGTCGAGGGTGAGCTCGCTGGCCTCGTCACGCGCGGGCCCGGCGGGCTCTATCGCCTCACGAGGAGGAGTTCCCGCGGTCCCGCTTAGTCCAGAGAGGCTCCGGTGCTCTCGATCACGAGCATCACCGCTGCGACGACCGCACACCCCACGAGGAACACCATGTATCGCTTGGGGAGATCCTTCAGCGCCTCTTCATCACCTTGGTGGTTGAAGAAGGCACCGAGGGTGACGATCGCCAAGGAGATCAAGGCGAGGAGCCCGAGGTGGACGACGAGGTCGTTCACGCTGACGCCTCCTTCGCGGTCGCGCTGCGTCGAGGCGAGCTGTCTTCGCTCATCCCTTCGAGCGCGCGCTCTTCGCCCCAGCTGTAGACGTCCAAGATCGCGAGGATGTTCAAGAGGCCCGCCAGGGAGGCGAGGACGAGGCCTGCCTCCGCGTACTTGATCTCCCCCTTCACCTCCGGGTGTCCCCAGAGCCGCTCAAGGCCGATCGCTGGGAGGCCGCCCATGAGCTGTCCGCCCCAGTAGTAGAAGTGTCGCTCCCGGTCGAGGTTCGAGGCCTCAGCGAGCCAGGTCCCCAAGATGAGGAGCCCCGTCAACATGACGAAGATGATGAGGGCGCGCGTGCGGCGGCCTTGGACTAAGTGGCCTCCACCTGGGACGAGCCACCCGAAGAGGCAGGCGCCTGAGACGGGCAGCTGGCCCAAGCCCGGCTCCTCCAAACCACGCGCGTCGGAGTTCGCCTTCACCATCAAGAACAGGTTGAGGATCCCGGAGCACGCCGTGCACAAGGTCCCGATGTAGACGGTGTCCGGGAACACCCGCGGAAAGCCTGGGCCGAAGCCATAGGTGCGCGACTGCCAGAGCAGCCCCGAGAGGTTCCCGAGCTCCGGGGCCAGAGCGGGAGCGAGGGGACCGCGCAGCTCCTTGTTCAGGAATTCAAAGCCCATGCCGTCTGAGAGCTCGAGCCCCAGCCAGTAGAGGCCCCAGACCACCGCGAAGCCCAGGACCCCGGTCAGGGCCTTGCCGATGTAGAGGTGGCCCGCGCCTGGTATGAACCAGGTCAAGAGGGCGGCGACGTTGGGGTCGCCAGTGCGCTTAGGGGGTCGTGAGGGGGGCATGGAGGATGCTGTCGACGGGGGTTCTACCACCCTTTCTGCCGCTCAGCGAGGAGCCAAGGGAGGAATCAGGACGATCTGGGATCCTCCCGACCAATCACCAGGGCGGGGATAGGCTTGGCTGGGGCCCTATCCAGGGTCCCAGAACCATGCAAGAAGCCGAATTCAGACAGCTCTGGAGCACGAACCAGAACCCCGAGGACATCGGGTTTCTGGCCCTCGTGAGAGAGGACCTGCGCACCCATGAGGGGCTCACCGCGCAGGGATTCTGGGCGCTCTTTGTGTGCAGGCTAGGGAACTGGCGCATGGGCATCCGCTGGTCCCTCCTCAGGTTCCCCTTCAGCCTGCTCTACAAGGCGCTGGCCGTCTGGGTCCACTGGACCACTCGGATCGAACTCCCCTACATCGCACCCTGCGGCAGGCGGGTCCGCATCTGGCATCACGGCGGCTGCGTCCTAGGGGCGCGCCACATCGGAGACGACGTCCAGATCCGGCACAACGTGACCCTCGGGCTCGCGAACCACAACGACCCCATCCACGCGATCCCAACGATCGAGGAGCGCGTGGTCCTCGGCGCGGGCTGCGTCGTGGTCGGCGCGATCACGGTCGGTCACGACTCCGTCGTCGCAGCCAACGCTGTGGTCACCCAGGACGTCCCTCCCCACAGCCTGGTCGGCGGCATCCCAGCGCGAGTGCTCAAGCGGCTCGATGAGGAGCCGGAGCCCGAGCCCTTCCCCGACCTAGACCCGACCCCAGAGCGGGTGCTCGCGGTCATCGTCAACTACCAGACCACCGAGGTCGCCAAGCGCTGCCTCGCCTCTCTCGCGAGAGAGAAGGTGGCGGTGCCAGCGCTCGAGGTCGCCGTCATCGAGAACGCGAGCGGCGATGACTCCGCCGCGCTCCTCAACGCAGAGCTCGAACACCTAGGCGTCTCCTCCTGGGCGCGCGTCATCGAGAGCGACGTGAACCTCGGCTTCGCCGGTGGCAACAACCTCGCGCTCAGGGATGCGCTTGAGGGAGACGCGCACTACGACGCGTTCCTGCTCGTGAACCCAGACGTCGAGCTCTACCCGGGCGCCCTCCACGAGATGCTCCGAGTTCAGGCTAGGGAGGAGCGCGCCGCGATCGTCGGACCTGCGACTGAGCTTCGACGAGGGTCCCTCGCGCCCAACGCCTTCCGCTACCCCTGCGTCCAGAACGCCTTCTCCGGCGGCATCCAGCTCGGGATCGTGCACAGGCTCCTCGCGCGGTGGGACCCGCGCGTCTCGCCGAAGCCCCACGACCACGAGGCGGAGTGGATCTCTGGCGGGTGCATGCTCATCCGCCGAGCCGTGCTTGAGGAGGTGGGTCTCTTCGACGAGGAGTTCTTCCTCTACTTCGAAGAGGTGGACCTCTGCCGCCGCGCGCGCGCGGCAGGCTACAGCTGCTGGTACGCGCACGACGCCAGGATCTACCACGAGGCTGGCGCGGCGACAGGCATGGGCCACGAGCACAGGCGCGCGAAGCGCATGCCAGGGTGGTGGTTCCGCTCGCGGCGCCACTACATGAAGAAGCACCACGGCAGCATGTACCTCTTGCTGTGCGACCTGGCCTTCCTCGCGGGCAGAGTGACCAAGAGAGTCATCCAGCTCTTGACCTTGCGTCGCACCGAGGACCCTGAGCGCTTCCTCTTCGACTTCACCAGGCACGCGCTCCTGCCCGTACGGAGCGAGAGGCGAAGGGGCTCGTCGTGAAGCCCGACTTCATCGTCATCGGCGCGCAGAAGTGTGGGACGACCACGATCTGCCGGGAGCTAGAGCGCCACCCAGAGGTGGCGCTCTTCCCGAACAAAGAGACCCACTTCTTCTCCTTTCGATACGGCCGCGGCCTCGAGTGGTACGAGGGCCTCTTTGAGGACCTTGAAGGTGTGGTCGTCGGCGAAGGCTCGCCCAGCTACACGACCGGCGAGTTCAGCGCCCTCGCCGCAGAGCGGATGGCCAGAGATGTTCCGGAGGCCAAGCTGATCTTCATCGCGAGGCACCCTCTCCACAGGCTCCCCTCTGGTTACGTCCAGCTCTTCGCCAGCGAGCTCGAGCCAAAGAGCTTTGAGGAGGAGCTCAAGCAGAGCCCCAAGCTCATCCCGGCGAGCTGCTTCCACGCGCGGCTCAAAGAGTTCCGCGCTCGCTTTCCAGAGGACGCCCTCCACGTGATCTTCCTCGAGGACCTCAAGGCGGACTACGCTGGCGAGCTCGCTCGGCTCTTCGGGTTCCTCGGCGTGGACCCCACCTACGCCGAAGCGCCGCCGCTCGCACCGCAAAACACGCGCGCGCACAAGCGCGTGGACCGCGCCATCCTCCGGCGGGCCAGGAAGAGTCCTCGCTTCCTGAGCCTCAACTGGATGCTCCCGATGCCCCTGAAGCGCGCGCTCGTCCCCTTGCTCCGGAGGAAGATCGAGGTCGACGTCTCCTGGACCCCAGCGCTCCATGAGTACGCCGTCGATCAGATCAAGGAGGACGCTGAGCGCTTCCTCGAGTCCAACGGTAAGCCCCTCGACTACTGGAGCTGGGAGATGCGGTGATGAACGCTCGCAAGCCCGACTTCTTCATCGTCGGCGCGCCCAAGTGTGGGACGACCGCGCTGCACAGCGCCCTCTCGACGCACCCCGAGGTGTTCCTACCCAAGAACAAGGAGCCCCACTTCTTTGGGAGGGACCTCACCATCGGCGACGGCTGGTGCATTCGCGACGAGCAGAAGTATCTCTCTCTCTTCGAGGAGAGCGGCGACGCACAGCGCGCTGGAGAGGCCTCTCCCTGGTACCTCTTCTCCAGCTCCGCCGCCGAAGAGATCCACGCCTTCCAACCCGAGGCGCAGATCTTGATCCTCTTGCGGGACCCCGTAGACCTCATCCACTCGGTGCACCTGCAGCACCTGAACACGGCGAACGAAGACATCCTCGACCTCGCCGACGCCCTGGAGGCAGAGCCTGAGCGCCTCCGCGGAGAGCGCATCCCGCAGCGAGCCCCCTTCCCCGACTGCCTCGCCTACCGCTCCATCGCCCGCCTCTCTCTGCAAGTGGAGCGCTACCTGGAGACCTTCGGCGAGGAGCGCGTGAAGGTCCTCTTGCTCGACGACCTTCGCAGGGACGAGCAGGCGTTCCTGCGCGAGGTCTGCAGCTTCCTCGGGGTCAGTGAGGACGTCGAGCTCACCATGGGTCGTCGCAACCCGAGCCGTGACCTCTCCAGCGTGGACCTCATGTTGAAGCGCCTGCACTACAGGACTCGGATGCTCTCAGGGCTACAACGCAAGCTCCCCAAGGCAGCGAAGTCGCTCTACCGAGGAGCGGTCAGGCTGTTCCCCGCGAAGCGCAAGGTGGGGATCTCTCCTGAGCTCCGTGCAGAGCTCTCTGAGGAGTTCAGCGGAGAGGTCGCTCGTCTCTCCGCGCTGATCCAACGGGACCTCAGCTCTTGGTGCCAGCAGCGCTGAGCGCGCGGCGCAGGGCTGCGAGCCAAGCATCCACCTCTGGCCTGACGCCGTCGTAGAGGAAGGACTCCAAGCGCTGCACCTGCGTCTCTTGCCAGTCGAAGCGCTCCAAAGGCAGCGCGGCGAGGTCTAGCGCGCGCGGCCCCACGGGAACGCTCGTACCCCCAGCCTCGAGCGCCTCTCGCGCGGCGTCGAGCGGCGCTGACTCCCCGCCCACGTACTGCAGGTAGGCCAGCAGGCTGAGGTTTCCGCCGCCAGCGGGGAGCCTGTCCGGATCATTGAGGTGGTCTGTGTACTGACAGAGGAGCTGACTCGGGTGAAAGAGTTCCTCTGGGTCGACCTCAAAGAGGTGCCTGCCGCCGATGCGCTCCTCCAGGTAGAGGAAGGTGTCGTAGTCCACCCAGACGCCGTCGCGTTTGCCGAAGCGACTGAAGGCCTCGATCGCTCGCGCGCGCTCTCGCAGGACGCTCGCGTCGAGGAACATCTCGTAGGTCGTGACGAAGCCGTCCTCCTCAACAAAGCCGTTCCCGCTGTAAGGCCGGACTCCCTGGAAGGTGGCGCCAGAGCGCTCGAACTCGTCGAAGAGCCGCTCGAAGAGGTCAGCAGCGAGCGGCATCGCGTCCAGGTCATGCAGGCAGACCGCGCGGGTCTGGGCAGCGCCAACTCCAATACTCCATGAGAGCCACGAGTACACCCAGCCCCAGCCGATGCGGCGCGAGGTGCGGGCCTGGCGTGCGCTGTAACCCAAGACGCAGAGCGGGACACCTCCAACGGACTGGGGGAGCTCGTTCAGGATGTGGACCTCGGAGAGCGGCCTGTCAAAGACGAGCGTGAGCTGGGCGCAGCGGCTGAGATCACAGCGCTCGAGCGCCTTCAGGTTCGCGAGGGCGATCCCCGCGAGGTCCGTGACGCACCCGATGACGATCGTGTAGCCGGGCCTCGGCTCCTCGAGCGGGCTCCACTTCACGAGGTCTTGGAGGGAGCGCGTGAGCAGGCGCCTCCTGAGCCGGCGGGGTAATGAGCTCGCGCCGCTCACTGGTTCATGGCCTCCTCATCCAAGCACTTCCGCAAGACTGACAGACTCGGGATCCCCGCGCGCACGTCGAGCACCTCACCCCGGCCGTTCGTCACGACGGTGCAAGGCGTGCTCTCGTAGCCGAGCTCAGCCCTGACGACCGCGCGCAGCTCATCGACGGCCGCGTCCTCCAGATCGACGAGCACCTCATAAGGCGGCTCACGCTGCTCAACGTAGTGCGCGAGCGTCTCCGCGGTCTCGTCGAGATCCACCGGGACGCCATAGAAGGAGACGCCGTCAGCCGCGCAGGCCTCCTTGAGCTTCTTGAGCTTAGGCTTGGCGCGCAGGCAGGCCGCGCAGGTCGTCGTCATGGTCACGAGCACGCGCAGCTCGTCGCCCTCCGCCCCCATCACCAAGGAGCGGTCAGCTCCGCCAGCGCTAGCGCGCTCGACTGCACGGTAAGGCGCGCGCGCCTCGCCGGAGCCGTCTGGCGATTGCTCAGCGAGCTCATAGACGCTGAGCAGCGTCCCGCTAGGTACGGCCTCCACCACGGACTCCCTCCCCGATGGCCAGCGGACGGTGACGCGCTCCGCGAGCGCTGCCTCGCCGAGGCCGACGATCAGAGTGCGCGCGTGCGTCGCGGAGCGCCCCTCGCCGCAGCGCGCTTCGAGGGCCTGGGTCCCTTGAGCCGTGACGACCTCAACGCGCGCTCCGTATCCCTCGCGCGGGCTGAGCTGCTCCTCAGGTGAGAGCCCCCGCGCGCCGCCCTCTAGCCTCAGGGCGACGAAGCGCGGCGCGCTGCCAGAGAGCTCCCCGATCTTGTTCCGGAAGAGCTGCAGGCTCGGCTTGTTGGAGGAGGCGACCGCGAAGTCCATCCAACCGTCCCTGTCGTGATCAAGCATCGCGATCGTTCGCCCATCGCCGGGGTGATCCATCCCATAGATCCCGCCCAAATCAATGAAGCGCTCGCCAGCGAGGTTCACGAAGAAGTGGTCACGCTCGTGCCCGCTGAAGGAGTCACCGAGGCCGCGCTGCTCGCTGTTGTTGGAGACCCTGTCGATCCCGCTGGAAGCCATGACGACGCCGTGCTTCTTGGTGTCTGAGCGCGCGACCGCGCGCCAGAAGCTGCTTCACAAGTCGACGTCAGACTCAAAGGGAGCCGGGGCCGTGTAATAGCCAGCGAGCGAGTAGAGGTCCGGCCACGTGTCGAGGTCTGCGTCGACGAACATCGCACCCCAAGCCCAACCGCTCATCTCGACCTGCATCCCGCTCTCGTCGAGGCTAGAGACACGCTCGAAGCGGCCGTCCTCTAGCTCTAAGAGCGAGTTGCCACGCGCCATCTGCCCGAAGCGGGGGTCGAGGCCCGTGATCGAGTCGGTGATCCTGCGCCCCGCCTTGCTGAACATGTTCGACACGTACAGGTCAAAGTCCCCGTCTCGGTCATAGTCCCCGAAGGTCGCTCCCATCCCGAAGCCTATATCAGCCGCGTTCGCCTCCAGAGTGACGTCGACGAACTCGAAGCCGCCGTCGTTGCGGAACATGTTGTTCGGCGCGAAGTCATTCGCGACGTAGACGTCCTGGTCTCCGTCTCCGTCGTAGTCGCTGAAGGTCGCCTGGTAGGTGTTGCGGAACACCGCGAGCGGAGAGGCAGAGCGCTCAACCAGCGCGCCGCCCTCATTCTGGTAGAGGCGGTTCGGCGGCCCAGGCCGATCTCGGGTCGAGTTCTCGCTCTGCTTGAGCAGCCTGAAGTAGCGCCGCGCCTCCTCTGGCCGGAGCTGACGATCAAAGACCATGTCTCTCGGGCGGAGCGGCCGGGCGAGCTCGTCATTGATGATCAACCCCGCGTAGGTAGAGACATAGAGGTCGAGGAGGCCGTCTGCGTCTAAGTCCGCTGCGGACGCAGACTCGACGAGCATCGGCCCGTCGCCGCCAAAGACCTCCGCGGTCACGTCGGTGAAGCGCCCACCCCCGTTCCTCAAGAAGCGACTCGTCGCGTGTGAGCGCCCCAAGAAGCAGTCCGGGTCACCGTCGTTGTCGTAGTCAAAGAACAGCGCGACGTTGGAGAGACCATCAAAGGCGAGCCCGCTCCCCTCGGTCGCGTCCTTGAAGGTGCCGTCACCTTGGTTGCGCAAGAGGACGTTGCGCCCGACGTCGGCGAGGAAGTAGAGGTCGTCGTGCCCGTCCCCGTCATAGTCCACGACGCTGACCGCCTCGTTCGCGTCTGAGGAGCGGGCCTGGAAGTACTCGTAGGGAGGCTCCCAGTCTTCGCCCGAGAGGATCTTCACCACCTCGTCGATCGATCCGTTGGAGCGGAGCTCACGCAAGAGCGCCTTGTCCTCGATGGCATCCTCGAGGACCTCCTCGAACGCCACACCGACAGCGCTGACCACCTCTAGCTCCGACAGGCTGAGCTCCGAGACCCTCCAAGCGCCCGCGTCCATCCGATCCACCCCCAGCGACGAGTCGAAGCTCCAGCTCACGTGGAGTTGTCCGTAGGCCTGCAGCACCCGCCCGTCCTTGCCGCGGGCGACGAGCTTCAGCCCGGCCTCGCTCTCCGCGCGCTCAGCCTCTCCGACCCTCATGTGCTTGGTCCAGACGAGGTAGGTCTTCCCGTGCTCTACCCAGGCGAGCTCACTCAAGAGAGGGCGCCAGAGCTCGAGGTCCTCGCGCGCGACCACGGCCTCGGGAGAGAGCGACCAGTTGGTCTCCCTGATGTCGAGGGGATGGGGCAAGGCTCGAGCTGGGCCCGGAGCGTCGAGGTCACGGATGGTCACTTGATCCGTGAAGAGGTCGCGGCTGCCGAGGCCGGGCACCTCTAGCTCGAGGATGTCTTTACCAAGCGCCTTGAAGCGTGGGACGAGGGCCAAGTGGAGCTCCTCGTCCAGCTGCACCTGCGCCAGCTCTTCCACCATGCGGAGCTCTCCTGGAGTCTTGATCCAACCCAGACCGCGCGCGGTGCCGAAGGCGCCGACGCCGATGAGCAAGAGACAGAGCCCGACGAGGGGAGCGCGCCTCGGCAAGCGCCCTCTCTGGTGGAGCACCACGACAACGAGGAGCCCGAAGAGCTCGACCGCGATGACCGCGCCTCGCTTTGTTGCGGAGGTGATCAAGCCATCCGGTGAGAGGAGCCAGCCAGCGCTCCAAGGGTTCCAAGACGCGACGAGGAGCAGCCCCAGGAGGAGACATAGGGTCTTCGATGCTCTCGCGCCGCTCATGACGTGAGCTCCCCTGTTCGCTCGCTGCTCCATCTCATCCGGACGCTCTCAATGAAGAGGGTCAAGGCGAAGGGGAGCCCTTGCAGGATGTAGCGCTTGAAGAGACGACGCGGCTCACAGATGAGGCGCCAGCTCCACTCCAGGCCGACGCTGCGCATCCACCTCGGCGCGCGGCTGACGTCCCCAGACAAGAAGCTCAGGGTGATCCCGACGCCGACCCAGCTAGCGCCCGGGAGCACCTCGCGGAGCCTCAGGATGCAGCGCTCTTGGCGCGGAGAGCCGAGCGCGACGAAGACCAGGTCTGCGTCAGAGCTCCGCACAGCCTCCTCCAGCGCGGCGAGCTCCTCGGCGTCCTCCTCGAAGCCCATGGGAGGTACGTGGGCGTCTGCGAGCTCTAACCCCGGAGCGAGCGCTCGGAGCGCGCGCGCAGCTCCCTCTGCCGCACCTGGGGCGCCCCCGATGAGGAGGACCCGCGCGCCTCGCTCAGCAGCCTTGAGGGCGAGCGCGGGGACGAGGTCGCTCCCCGCGACGAGGCCAGGGAGCGGCGTCCCAGACAGGCGCGCAGCCCAGAGAACAGGCCTGCCATCCGCCACCACGACGTCTGCTCGCTTCACGAGCTCTGCGTACTCGGAACCGTCCCTGCAGCGCCGTAGATGATCCAGGTTCGCGGTCACGACCCACTCGCCGTGGCCATCGAGGGAGGCATCTATGAGCTGGTCCACCAGGCCCCCCATGTCGATGGAGTCCAGGTCTATTCCTCCCACCCGAACACGCCGCCTGGCCTGTTCCTCGCCCCTCCCCGGTGATCGTTCCGGAGACCTGCCCATCTACCATTGAGTGTACCTTCGACCAGCCAGAGCGGTCCGCCCTGCTCGCTCTAGATAGGGGGGTATGCTGCAAGTGGTTGCCGATCTGCCCCCAGGGGCTCACGGGGACCCCAGAGAGCGAAAATCATGCGCTGGCTGTACCTCGTCAATCGTTATCCGACCCCTAGCCACGCCTTCATCAGGCGTGAGATACGGTCCTTAGAGGCGCTCGGGGAAGAGGTCCTTCGCGTCAGCATCCAGCCCTCTGACCCAGACCTCCCCGACCCTGATGACCAGGAGGAGGCTCAGAGGACCTGCTCGTTGCTCGAGGATGGCGCGCCGAGGCTCGTAGCAGCGCTCCTCCTCACCGCGCTGACTCGTCCCGCGCGCTTCTTGAGCGCGCTCCTCTATGCGCTCAGGCTCGGGGTTAACTCAGACCGGGGCCTCCTGCTCCACGCCGCATACCTCGCTGAGGCCTGCGCGCTCGTCAAGATCGCGGCACGCGAAGAGATCGACCACATCCACGCCCACTTCGGGACAAACCCTCCGCTGGTTTGCGCGCTCGCGAAGCGGCTCGGTGGCCCGGGCTTCAGCTTCACCGTCCATGGCCCGGAGGAATTTGACAGGCCGATCGCTCTCCGCTTGCGCGAGAAGATCCGAGCCGCTCGCTTCACCGTCGCCATCAGCAGCTTCGGGAGAGGTCAGCTCTGGAGGTGGTGCGACAACGCTGACCGAGGCTCGATCGAGATCGTGCGCTGCGGAGTGGACGAAGCCTTCCTCGATGAGGAGCCCTCCCCCATCACCTCCGAGGCGCGGCTGGTCTTCGTGGGCCGCCTCTGCCCCCAGAAGGCGCCTTGGGTGCTCATGCAAGCCGCCGAGCAGCTCCAGAAGGAGGGCGTGCCCTTTCAACTCGAGGTCCTCGGAGACGGTGAGCTCGAGCGAGAGACTCGGAGCTTCGCGCGCGAACACGGCTTGGAGGGACACGTCAACTTCCATGGCCGCGTCGGCGCGCGGGAGGTTCGCGAGGCCCTAGAGGGCGCGCGGGCGCTGGTCCTGCCGAGCTTCGCAGAGGGGCTCCCGGTCGTCTTGATGGAGTCGCTGGCCCGCGGTCGCCCCGTGATCACCACCTCCATCGCAGGGATCCCTGAGCTCGTGCGCGATGGAGAGGAGGGCTGGGTGGTCCCATCGGGTGACCCGATCGCGCTCGCAGCGGCGATGAAGGCAGCCCTGGGGCTGTCTCCGACGGAGCTCGCTGAGATGGGAGCGAGCGGTAGAGAGCGGGTGCGCTCGCAGCACGACTCGCTCACGGAGGCAGAGCGCCTGGCAGCCTGCGCCCGACGATCGATCGCAGACGAGCAGGGAGCCTAGAGGGACCTCGCCTCGAGCGAGCTCGCCACCGAGCTCCCCCACGCGTCCCAATTGAGGCGCTCGGCGACATCCCGGAGCGCCCCTTGGCACAGGCGTTGGTGCGCTTCAGGGTCCTCGTACCAGCCGCTCATGACCTCGGCGAGCGCTCCTGCCACGTCGCCTTCTCCGCTGATGATGGCCCCGGTCTGGTCCTGGAGGACGGCCTCCGGGAGGCCCTGAACATCCGTCACGATCGAGGGGGTGCCCTGGGCGGCCGCTTCAGCGATCGCCATCCCGAAGCACTCTGCCTTCGAGGGCAAGAGGTGGACGTGCGCGTCACGGAGTCGCTCCTCATAGCGCGCGAGATCAGCGTCATCATTGGGGTCAAAGGGTCCGAGGCAGGTCGCGTTCCCTGAGAGGACCTCAAGCGGCGGCTGGCACCCCAAGACTGTGAGGTGCGCTGGGACGCCCTGGACGTTCAGGAGCTCGACCGCGGCCACGGCTTCGCGCAAGCCCTTGCGCTCCCACGCACGCCCCACGAAGAGCGCCTCGAGGCGCTCCCCCGGTCGCAGCGGCTTCGGCTGAAGGTTGGCGTCGATCCTCTCTGGAACCACGCCAGGAGGGATGACGACCACCTTCTCTGGGGCTGCGCCAGCCTTCTCAATGAGCGAGCGCGCGGACCATTGCGTGTGGGTCACGACCACCGCCGCGCGCTCGACGCCCTCCTCCTCGAGGCGCAAGATCTCAGCGATCCGCTCTGAAGAGAGCTCTGCGAACTGCGGGTAGGTGTGGACGAGGTCGTGCGCCGCTCCGTCGGTGACGTAGACCATCGGAGCAGCTGTCGCCTCGAACATAGCGAGGGTGCTGCCTGCGTAGAGGCCGAAGAGCAGGTCTTGGGGGGCGGGCCTAAGCTGTCGCTCCGCGCGCTGCAGGTAGACCTCCTCGGACACTCTCCCGCTCCAACGCGCCAAGCGACCCCCAAGACCAGTCAGCCTGTATCGCTCGCCGAGATGAGTCGTCTCACCGACCCAGCGCTCTAGCGCGCTCCGCATGAAGTACGCCGCCGCATTGACCACCTGATCTGTGCCGCGGAGCGAGACGATCCCGACTCTACGACGCGCGCCAGCGCCCTCCTCTTGCCGATCACTTGAGGAGCTCATCCGAGGAGGAGCCCCTTGACGTAGAAGCCTAAGACCAACGCCCCGGCGGTCAGGACCAAGGCGCTGAGGTCCAGCCAGGGGAGCCAGATACCGCGCCTCTTCAGCCGACTCGCGAGGATCGGGTATGAGACAAAGGTGGAGATCGCGCGCGCTATGAGCATCCCTGGGAGGCCCCAGTTGAGTACTCCGACGAGCAGCACCACGACCAAGGAGACCACCTCTACAGCAGTCACCATCGCGTTCCCCTTGGAGTCACCGATGGACAGGAGCGCCATCCCAGTCCCCGTCAAAATGTACGACGGCAGGTAGCCGACGATGGTGCACTGGAGGAAGAAGCCGACAGCGGCCCAGCGGTCAGGGTAGAGCAGGTCGATGAGCTCAG
>JAKVCE010000090.1:0-6798 GCA_022447405.1 Planctomycetota bacterium
TGCTTGACTTGAGGGGGGGTCGTGGATACAAACACCCCCCAACTTTTGCACCCCTGGCTCAACTGGATAGAGCACCTGACTACGGATCAGGAGGTTACAGGTTCGAATCCTGTGGGGTGTACCAGTACAGCGGGCACCGACTCTCTGGTGTCCGGCACCCTGCGCCGGCCTCTCCCGTCCGCTCTCGGACGCCGAGCTGAGGCGGCGCGAACCGCTCTCTGGAATTCGCAGGAGTCACCCTGACCGAGCCCAAGACATCCCAAGCTGGGAACGACCCCGCAGCGGACGAGCGCTTCATGCGCCTCGCCCTTGAGGAGGCGCGCCTGGCGGCGGAGGTCTCGGACGAGGTCCCGATCGGTGCGGTCGTCGTCCTAGACGGCGAGGTCATCGCGCGCGCTCACAATCAGACGCGCGCCCAGACGGACCCCACCGCTCACGCAGAGCTCGTCGCCATCAGAGCGGCGGCGCAGTCAGAAGGGAGCATGCGGCTCGTGGACGCCACGGTGTACACGACGGTCGAACCTTGCTTCATGTGCGCGGGGGCGCTCAGTCACGCGCGCGTGGCTAGAGTCGTCTGGGGTGTACGAGATCCGAAGTTCGGCGGATGTGCCTCCCTCGGGGAGGTGCTCACCGATCCTCGGCTCAACCATCAGGTCGAGTGGTCTGAGGGGGTCTGCGCCGATGAGGCGCGCGAGCTCCTCCAGTCGTTCTTTCGCAGCAAGCGCGCCGCCAAGGCAGCGGAGCCCCGGGACTGACCCGGGGCGAGCACCTCGAGCGGCGCGAGAAGAGTCCGACCCCAACTCAGGGGGTCGGAGCGCGGTCGATCTCTAGATTGACCGTCACCTGGAGAGGTGCCGGAGCGGCTGAACGGACTGGTTTCGAAAACCAGCGCGGGGTTCGTCCTCGCCGGGGGTTCAAATCCCTCCCTCTCCGCCAACGCCCACGAGCTTGTCTAAGATGAGCTTGTACAGGAGAGGTGTCCGAGTGGCTTAAGGAGCACGCTTGGAAAGCGTGTGTGTCGGTTCCCGGCACCGAGGGTTCAAATCCCTCCCTCTCCGCCATCCCTGGGGCGGGCGCAGGGCCCGAGAGTGGGTCCGGTCCTCGCGACGGGTCAGGGTCGAACCGGGTCAGGCCAGGAATGGAGCAGCCCTAAGATCATCGACGCGTGTGTGAGTGACCGGGCCCTCTCCCGTGCCCTGCCCGCCCCTCTCTCTCTTCGCTGCGAGCCGCCCCCTGCGGTCCCTGGAGTCTGGCCTCTGCTGGCGAAGCCCGGCCTGCTAGA
Organism: Planctomycetota bacterium; assembly: GCA_022447405.1. Lineage (GTDB taxonomy): Bacteria > Planctomycetota > UBA1135 > UBA1135 > JAKVCE01. The sequence goes on from JAKVCE010000090.1 coordinate 1,283, forward strand.
CTGCCTCCATGAGCTACCTCGTCCTCGCCAGAAAGTACCGCCCCAAGACCTTCGAGGAGGTCTGCGGACAGGAGGTCGTGACGAGCACGCTGACCGGCGCTATCAACGATGACCGGGTCGCACACGCGTACCTCCTCTGCGGCCCGCGCGGCACAGGCAAGACGACGATCGCGAGGATCCTCGCGAAGGCCCTGAACTGCGAGGAGGGGCCGACACCGACCCCCTGCGGGAAGTGTGATCGCTGCCTAGAGGCAGACCGCGGCGCAGACGCCGACGTGATCGAGATCGACGCGGCCTCCAACAACGGGGTCGATGAGGTGCGCGCCTTGCGCGAACAGGCCGCCTACAACCCCATGCGCGGTCGCTACAAGGTGTACCTCGTCGACGAGGTGCACATGCTCTCGAAGCCTGCCTTCAACGCCTTGCTCAAGACCCTCGAGGAGCCGCCGCCGCACGTGAAGTTCCTCTTCGCGACCACCGAGCGGAACAAGGTCCCGGACACCATCCTCTCGCGCTGCCAGGTCTTGCAGCTAGACCCCATCACAGAGCCGGTCATCAGCGCGCACCTCGACGAGGTCTTCGCCGCGGAGGAGGTCAAGGCGGCTGACGGGATCACCGCAGGGATCGCGCGCATGGCCCGCGGCGGGATGCGCGACGCGCTCTCCATCGCTGACAGGCTGATCTCTCTCGCGGGCAAGGAGCCCACGATGGAGCACCTCGAGCGCCTCACCTCCACGCGCGGCGGGGACGCCCTCAGCGTCCTCGAGCTCACCGCAGCGGGCGACGCGCCGGCGCTCTTGGACGCGCTCCCGAGGGTGGAGGGCAGCGAGGCCGAGCTCACCGATGAGCTCCTCGGCTGCACACGCTCTGCGCTGCTCCTGGCGCACTGTGGTGACAACACCCCGCTCGTGGACGCGACGGAGGAGACCCGGGCGCGCATGGCCGCGCTCGGAGAGCGCCTGGGCCCCGCGCGCGCCGAGGTTTGGTTGGAGGAGCTGCTCCTCTGCCGCGAGCGCATCCACACCCTCAACGCTCACGGGCGCTCCATCCTTGAGAGCACCCTCCTGGCCCTCGCTCGCGAGGAGGACACCTTGCCCCTGAGCGAGCTGGTGGACCGGCTGACGATCCTCGAAGGCCGCCTCCCAGACGAGCCGGCGGCCGCCGCGCCTCAGGCGGAGCCGCCGTCTAGAGAGGAGCCGCCCGCCCGACGCAGGGAGGAGCCTGACCAAGCTGTCATAGAGCCCCAGGCCCCTCGTGAGGCCGCGCCCACTCCCAGCCCGAGCAAGGCTCGAAAGCGCACTGAGGCTGACCGACGCGCCGCGCGCTCCAGCGCCACAGAGGCTTGGGCCGCCTTCCTCGAAGACCTCGAGGTCAGCGCCCAAGCGCTCGGTGAGGTCCTCCGCAGGAAGACCCGCCTGGTCTCGCTTGAGGAGGGTCGCGCTGTGGTGCGGGCGACGGAGCTCCTCGATGAGGAGAAGACCCTGCTTGAGGACAAGCGCAACCAACGCACGCTCTCGAAGGTGTTCTCGACCGTCTTGGGTCGAGAGCTCGCCGTCGAGGTGGAAGACTCAGACATGATCCGCCCCGGCGCGGAGGACCCCTACACCCAACAGGTCGCCGACCTCTTCGACGGCCAAATCGAGGACTGACTCATGGCTGGCCCCGGCGATCTAGGGAACCTGTTGAAGCAGGCTCAAAAGATGCAACGCGAGATGGACCTCGCTCGAGAGGAGATCCGAGAGATGACCGTCGAGGGGAGCGCTGGGGGAGGGGCCGCGCGGGTGGAGGTCGACGGAGACGGGACCGTGAAGGCGGTCCACTTGAGCGAAGACGCTGGCTTGGGCGACGACATGAGCGCGCTCTCCGATCTCGTCCTCGCGGCGGTGCGTGACGCGCAGACCCGGGCAGAGCAGGTGAAGCGCGAGCGCCTCTCCGAGGTCACCGGGGGCATGGACCTCCCCGGCTTGTTCTAGGAGAGCGAGCCCTTGGCCTTCCCCGCACCTCTCGAAGAGCTCATCGAGGCCTTCGAGCGCTTCCCAGGCGTCGGCCGCGTCACGGCTGAGCGTCTGGCCTTCCACGTCCTACGGGACCCGAAGGCGCGGGAGCTCGCTGGGGCGATAGAGCGCGCCTCCACCCAGACGCTCCGCTGCGCCGCCTGCGGGAACGTCGCAGAGACAGACCCGTGCGCCGTCTGCGCTGATCCCGAGCGCGACGGCTCGCAGATCTGTGTGGTCGAGGAGCCGCGTCACGTCGAGGCCATCGAGCGCTCTGGCGCCTTCAAAGGGGTCTACCACGTGCTGATGGGAGCCTTGAATCCTGCGGAGGGGACTGAGGCAGCCCAGCTCTCGATCCCCGCCCTGGTCGAGCGCGTGGTCGCTCAGGAGGTGCGGGAGGTCATCCTCGCCACGGATCCGGACGTCGAGGGTGAGGCGACCGCCCTCGCCGTGGTGGAGGCCCTCGAGCAGGGGCTCGAGCGTCGCCCGCTCCTCTCCCGCCTCGCGCGAGGCGTCCCCTCTGGGGGCGCCCTCGAGTACATGCACCGGGGCGTCCTGCAAGACGCCTTTGAGGGCCGCAGGGCCATCGGCGAGCGGCGCTGAGGCGCCCCTTGGCCTGCCTCGGCAGAGTCACCCTGCCCCAACTCGAGATATTGACTTAAGTCATTGCAGACAATGCATTTATGGCGGAATTGAAGCCCTGAAGCTCGCCGTACTGGGACAAGATCGGGGCTTGGCAAGCTTCGTGCTCTCAATGCCTGAGGGGGGTCGCGTCGATAGCGGCTGTGGACAGGACCTCCATGACCGGCACATCCCAAAGACTCAGCGCGCGCCTCGAGCAGCGCATGGCCCTGCAGCCGCGCATGCTGCAGTCCATCGAGCTCCTCCAGCTCTCTTGCGGAGAGCTCAACGAGTGGCTCGAAGAGGCGGCGCGGGAGAACGACGCCCTCGAGCTCACACGGCCGCAGGAGCTCCCCCGGAGCCCGCGCGGCAACGCTGAGGCCACCGAGCGCCTCTACCAGGCTCTCCAGAACCATCCCGCCCGCGGGGCGAGCCTTGCAGAGAGCCTGCATGAGCAGCTCGCGCTCCGAGAGCTCCCCGCCGACCATGCGCGCTGGGTGAGCTTCCTCATCGGCTGCCTCGACCCCTCCGGCCTCCTCAGCGTCAGCGATGAAGAGTGTCTGAGCCTCGCTGCGGAGGAGGGGATACCGGGCGCCGAGGAGCTCTTCGGCCCGGCTATCGCGACCCTTCAGTCCCTCGAGCCTCGCGGCGTGGGCGGACGTGACGCGGTCGAGGCGATGCTGTTACAGCTCGACCCAGAGGAGCCGCTCTACCCGCTCCTCTGTCGACTCCTTGAGGACTTCCTCGATGAGCTCGCTAAGAACCAGCGTCCTCAGATCGCTCGCTCTCTCGGGATCAGCCTCGAGGACCTAGAAGAGCTCGTCGGCGGTCTCCGTGAGCTGGACCCTTGCCCCGGCAAGGCTCAGTTCGCCGAAGACGCCGAGGTCATCTTCCCTGAGCTGATCGTCGAGACCGCTCCAGACGGCAGCTGGGAGGTCGAGCTCGAGAGCGACCACCTCCCGCGCGTCTCCATTGATGCTGAGTATCGCTCCATGCTCCAAGAGGCGGACGGAGAGCTCGCGAGCTACCTCCGCGAGCGAGTACGCGACGCACGCTCCATCGTTGACGCCGTGCAGCAGCGCGAAGAGACCCTGCTTCGCGTCGCCCAGGCGGTCTTCCGCCGTCAGCGGGAGTTCCTAGAGGAGGGCCCGAGGAGCTTGAAGCCCCTGCGCATGACCGAGGTCGCGGAGGAGCTCAGCCTCCACCCGAGCACGATCAGCCGCTCCGTGGCGGGCAAGCACGTCCAGAACCCCTGGGGTGTCCACCCCTTGCGCTGGTTCTTCCAGGCTGGCGGTCCCGCAGACGATGCTTGCGCTCTCGACACCGTCCGCGAGGCGGTCCGTGAGGTGTTCGCGAGCGAGGACCCGGCGGCGCCCCTCTCTGATGAGGACGCTGCCGCGCGCCTGAGAGAGCGCGGAGTCGACGCTGCGCGCCGAACGGTCGCCAAGTACCGCAAAGAGCTCGAGATCCCCAGCTCTTACCGGCGCCGACGCTTCGCCTGAGCTCGCACCGCACGCGGCGCGCCCAGAGCGCGTATCCTGCGCGCTATGCGGAACCTCCGTGCGCTCATCTCCTACGACGGCTCCAAGTTCTTCGGCTGGCAACGCCAGGAGGGCTTCTGGTCTGTGCAGGAGGCCTTCGAGCGCGCGATCGAGGCCGCGACGGGGGAGTCGGTCACTGTCTTTGGTGCGGGGAGGACGGACACGGGCGTTCACGCGCTGAGGCAGGTCGCGAGCTTCCACCTTGAGACCGAGCTCTCAGATGACCGTCTGCGTCACGCTGTCAACGCGCACATCGGCGAGGGCGCGCTCGTCGAGCGGCTCGAGACCTGCGATGACGACTTCCACGCGCGCTTCTCTGCCTCGGGCAAGCGCTACCTCTACCGGGTCGGCACCTCTCGCTTTCGTCCGCCCTTCCCTGAGGAGTACGCGCACTGGGTCAACCAACCTCTCAGTCTCGGCCCGATGGAGGCGGCAGCGCGAGACCTCATCGGCGAGCACGACTTCGCTGCCTTCGCGAGCTCCGGGTCCGATCGAAAGACCACGGTGAGGACGATCACGCGCGCGCGCATCATCGCGCGGAGGCGAGGCTTCGCAGTGGTCGTTCAGGGAGACGGCTTCCTCTACAACATGGTCCGCACGATCGCCGGCACCCTCATCGACGTCGGGAGAGGGCGGCTTGATGCGGGCTGCATCGCGCGCGCGCTCAAGGACGGACAGCGCGCCCCCTTGGGGCCAACCGCACCAGCAGGCGGTCTCTACCTCTTGCGCGTCCTCTACCCAGCCGCGGTCTTCCGAGGTCCCGATCTTGGGCCGCGCGGCGCGGCTGGCCTGATCCAGCCTGGCGGCCTCGAGGGCGCTGATCTGACTCTCTAGGGGGCGGGACGGCGAGAAGTCGAGGGCGAGACCCCTTGATCTCAGGGTGGCTTGGGACCATTTTGATCTTGTGACCTTGCTGTTTATCTCCGGTTCGTCTGCTGCCCACACAGGGCGCCGCCGGAGTGGTCACCGCGGCCTCGCGCGCGCTCGGCGCGCGCCGCTACAGGAGCACGCCCCTGACCTCGACGAGGGGAGAGGTGTCTCCGCGCTGGCCGTCGACTCGCACGCGTCACCGCTGACGCGCGCCGAGTCACCTCTCCTACAAACCCCAGCTCAGGAGGCGCTCTGATGAGGACACAGGTCTCGATCCTTCACCATGACTACCCCGCGAGGCTTCGCGATCACGTGCAAGACAAGCTGGAGGGCCTCGGTCGATTCAACGACCACATCACCACGATGACGGCGCGGCTCGAGAGAGAGGGAGATGGTCACAGGGTGGAGATCGTCACTCAGATCGCCCACGGACCGACCCTCGTCGCGGATGTCTGTCGGGAGTCCTTTTCCCGCGCTCTCGAGGAGGCCT
>JAKVCE010000090.1:6808-7759 GCA_022447405.1 Planctomycetota bacterium
CCGGAACCACTGAGGGGGAGTCATCCGAACGTTCCGGCGAACGTCGTGCATACCGCACGATTCATTGCGGGTCTCAGAAACACCGATTTCGGGAGTTTCGAGGAGGCCTTGGATCGCATGGGACGCTCGCTGCGCAGGTCCAACCGAAAGCGCGGGCTGGAGCGTCGCCGCTCATCTCAGCAGCTCGCCTGAGGAGAAAAGAAACCGGTCCCGCGGGCACACCTACGCTCTGGAAGGGTCTGTGGATTCTGGTACCTTCACTGACCACGAGGTCGTGAGCGACGGCCCAAGCTCACGTTGAGCTCCTTCGTGATCACGAGCCCACACACCAGCGCATCCACCGAGACCCCTGATGACCTTCTGGAAAGAGTTTAAGTCCAAGAGTTGTAGCTCCCGCCTCAAAGCCGCCGACAAGGAGCAGGCGCTCGAAGAGATCGTTGACCTCATCGTCAAGGCTGGGGAGCTGGACAGCTCGCTCCGAGACGAGGCCCTCGGCGCGCTCCTCTCGCGGGAGCAGATGGCCTCGACGGGCGTAGGCATGAACGTCGCCATCCCACACGTCAAGCTGCGAGGTATCGACAAGGTCATCTGCAGCCTCTGTGTGAGCCGCGCGGGCCTCGATTGGAACGCCATCGACGGCGACCCTGTGAACATTCTCTTTGTCGTCCTTCGGCCTGAGCGCGCGACGGACTCGCACGACCCCGAGGAGCACATCGAGCGGATGTCTTGGATCGCGCGTCTCAGCCGCGAGGCCGACTTCAGGCGCTTCGTCCAGAGGACGAACACCAAGGCTGAGATGTTGGGCCTCTTGAAGGAGATGTCGGCCGTCTGAGGCCAGCGCGGAGGAGGAGATTGGGGAGCCAAGAGCAGCGCGCCAAGATCGTTAACCCCGAGGGACTGCACGCGCGCCCGTGCCACGCGGTCGTCTCCATCGCTCGCGAGTACGAGTCT
>JAKVCE010000091.1 GCA_022447405.1 Planctomycetota bacterium
GGGTGCAGTTCTCTCAGCACATGGAGCGCATGGCGAAGATCGCCGACAAGCTCACGGTCATTCGCTCCTTCTCGCACAACGAGGCCGACCACTCACGCGGCACCCACAACATGCTCACGGGCTACCGCCCGAGCCCAGCGGTGGTCTTTCCCAGCATGGGCAGCATCACCGCCCACGAGCTCGGCCCGCGCCATGACCTGCCGCCCTACGTCTGCGTCCCTGGGGTCCCGAGCGCCTTCGCTGGCAGCGGATACCTGAGCTCCTCCTTCGCGCCCTTCGGCCTCGGCGCTGACCCCGCGAGCAAGAACTTCAAGGTCAGGGACCTCAGCTCTCCCGGAGGCGTCGACGCCGACCGCTTCGAGCGCCGCAAGGACCTCCTCGAGCGCGTGAACTCTGGCTTTGGCGACGAGCGAGCGGCGGACGAGCTCATCGCGATGGACTCCTTCTATGAGCGCGCCTACGAGCTCTTGGGGAGTCAGGCCGCGAAGGACGCCTTCCGCATCGACCTCGAGGACGACAAGCTCCGCGATCGATACGGGCGCAACGCCGCCGGCCAGCGCATGCTCCTCGCCCGCCGCCTCGTCGAGGCCGGGGTGCGCTACGTCACGGTCACAGTCGACGGCTGGGACGACCACAGGGGGATCCACAACAGCCTCAAGACCAAGCTGCCGCGGGTCGACAAGGCCTTCGCCCGCCTCGTCAAGGACCTCGACGAGCGCGGCCTCCTCGACGAGACCCTCGTCATGCTCACTTCGGAGTTCGGCCGGACGCCGAAGATCAACGCTGACGGCGGACGCGACCACTGGCCCGGCGTCTTCAGCGTGGTGCTCGCGGGCGGCGGCGTGAAGCGCGGCTATGTGCACGGGCGCTCCGACGCGACCGCCTCAGCGCCAGAGGAGAAGCGCGTCGGCCCCCAAGACTTCGCGCGCACCCTCTTCATGCTCACGGGCATCCAGCCTGACAAAGAGCTCATGGCCCCCGGCGACCGCCCGCTGAGCATCCAAGAGGGCGGCAGGCTCATCCGAGACATCCTCGCCTGAGGTCTGACCAGCGTGCTGCAACTCAAGAGAGCGCTGACCCCCCTCGCAGGCTGCCTCTTGGTCGCGTCTGCGGCGGCCCAGTTCCCTGAGCTCAGCGATGTCCAGCCGCGCGGCTTCCAGCGCGGCGCAGAGGTGGAGCTCCGGCTCAGCGGCCGCTCCCTCGAAGACGTCCGCGGTCTGCTCTTCGACACCGCGGGGCTCGGCGTGCTCTCCCTCGAGAGCGACGGAGGGGCCGTGGTCGCGCGACTCTCGGTCGCGCCGGACTGTCCGCTCGGGTTGCACGCCCTCTGGGTCCGCACCGCGACCGGGCTCTCCAACCTGCGCACCTTCAGCGTGGGCGCGCTCCCAGAGCTCAGAGAGGTCGAGCCGAACGGGACGCGCGCCGAGGCCCAGCTCATCTCCCTCGATCACACCGTCAACGGCACGGCGGACAACGAGGACCTCGACCTCTACGCCTTCGAAGGGAGCGCGGGCGAGCGCGTCTCAGTCGAGATCGAGGGCCTGCGCCTCGGCCAGACGCTCTTCGACCCGGCGATCACGCTCTTCGATCCCCAGGGCTTCGCGCTGGGCTCCTCGGATGACTCCTCCATCGGCCGCCAAGACGGCGCCATCAGCGTGCTCCTCACCTCAAGCGGCCTCCACCACGTCCAAGTGCGAGAGAGCTCCTACCGCGGCAACGGAAACTGCCACTACCGGCTACACGTAGGCCGCTTCCCACGACCCATGATGACGCTGCCCGCGGGAGGTCCTCCTGGAGCTCCGCTGGAGGTGGTGACCTTGGGCGACGGCAGCGGCTCTGCCAGCGCGGAGATCATCCCCGACATCAGCCGCTTCAACTGGGGGAGGACCACCCCGGGAGTCGCCGCTGTCCACATCGGTGACGCGGGCGGTGTCTCACCCACTCCCGTCTTCCTCCGCGCCTCTGAGCTCACGAACACGCTCTCGGCGGAGCCCGATGACACGCACGAGCTCGCCACGCGCTTCGAGGCGCCGGCCGCTCTGAACGGCGTCCTGGAGGCCCCTGGCGACGTGGACTCTTTCCGCTTCAGCTGTAAGAAAGGCGAGCGCTGGCTGATCAAGGTGCACGCGAGGAGCCTGCGCTCCCCCATCGACTCCATCCTCTCGGTGCACGCCGCGGAAGGAGGCGAGCTCTCCTCGAACGACGACGACGGCGGCCCCGACAGCCGCGTCGACTTCACCGCCCCCAAGGACGGCGACTACGTCGTCTCGATCCGAGACCACCTCGGCGCGGGGGGCCCGACCTACGCGTACAGAGTCGAGGTCGACCGCTCCAAGCCGACGCTGCGGCTCAACATGCAGGGCGCACGAAAGTCCGTGTCCATCCCCCAAGGCGGCCGCAGCGTGATCAGCATCCGCGCGGAGCGCGAGGGCTTCGGCGGAGATGTCGCCCTCGCCCTCGGTGAGCTGCCGCAAGGGGTGACCGCGACGCCGCTCCCGGTGCGCGGCGGCACGAGCGTCACCTCCGTCCTCTTCGAGGCGCTCCAAGACGCGCCCCTAGCGGAGACCCTCGTGCCCTTGCGAGGCAGCGGAGCCGACGGCGTGAAGGGCTCCCTCAGGGAGGACGAGCTCCTCGTGCAGGGACGAAACGAGGTCATCTTCTGGACCCACACCATGGACCGCCTCCCTCTCGCGGTCACCGAGCCCGCGCCCTTCAGCGTGCGCGCTGTGGAGCCTCTCGTGCCGCTGGTTCAGAGCGGGCTCTTAAACGTCGAGGTCATCGCCGAGCGCGCCGAGGGTTTCGACGGCGCCATCTCCCTCGCCCTCGTCACGATCCCGCCTGGCGTGACCGCCTCGCGAGAGGCCCGCATCGAGCCCGGCCAAGCGAGCACGATGATCAGCTTTGACGCGAACTCGGACGCCCCGGTCGGACGCTGGCCCCTGGTGATCGCTGCAGAGGCGAACATCCCGGGGGGCCGCGCGCGCGTCGCGACGCAGCTCTTCGAGCTCGAGATCGAGCGCCCCTTCGCCCGCTTCAAGGTGCAAGCGGCGAGCGTGGAGCAGGGCTCTGAGGCGGAGATGTTCGTAGAGGTCGAGCGCCTCGCCGGCTTCCGCGGCAGCGCGAAGGTCCGCCTCTTAGGCTTGCCGCATCAGGTCACCTCTGACGAGCTCGTCCTCGACGAGACGACCGACACCCTCGTCTTCCCTCTGCGCGCGGGCCCTGAGGCGCAGGCTGGCAGGCACCGGACCCTCAGCTTCAACGCCTCCTTCTCCCTCGAGGGCGGCGGCTTCATCCAAGGGCTCGCTGCGGCAGAGCTGCGCGTCAACAAGCCCGCCCCTGCGCCAAAGGCCAAGGCCAAAGAGCCCCCCAAGGAGGTGGCGAAGCCGAAGCCTGAGGAGAAGAAGGAGCGCCCGCCGACGCGCCTCGAGAAGCTGCGCCAAGAGCACACGGATCGCCTGCGCCAGCGCGAGGGAGAGGGCTCATGATCCTCTCGCTGCTGCTCGCTCTCCTCGGCGGTGAGACGACGTCGAGCTTCACCGTCTACCCCAGCGCGGTGCGCCTCGACAGCGCCCTCGACTCGCAACGCATCGTCGTCGTGGCCAAGGACTACGACAAGACCGCCCTCGACTGGACCGATCGCGCGGTCGTGACGGTCTTTGATGAGTCCATCGTCTCCTATGAGGGCGGCGTCCTGCGCCCCGTCGGCGACGGCGAGACGAGCGTCCGGATCAGCGCGCGAGGCGAGAACGCCATCATCCCGGTCGTCGTGAGCGGAGCGGGAGCGACACCGGAGGTGAGCTTCAACTTAGACGTCATCCCTATCTTCACCGCGGCGGGCTGCAACGCGGGCGGCTGTCACGGACAAGCCAGCGGCAAGGACGGCTTCCACCTCTCGCTCTTCGGCTATGACCCGGAGGGAGATCATCGCTCCTTGACGCAGCAGCTCCCGGGGCGACGCCTCAACTTCGCCTTCCCCGACTCGAGCCTCTTGCTCGAGAAGGCGACCGGAGCCGTCCCCCACACGGGCGGCAGGCGCCTCGAGAGAGACAGCGAGGCCTACCGCCAGATCCACCGCTGGATCGAGGCGGGCAGCCCGATGGACGAGGAGGACGTCGCGAGCGTCACTCACATCGAGCTCTCTCCACCCGAGCTGCTGCTGCGAGGGGCTGACAACGAGGTCCCCCTCATCGTCCGCGCCCACTACTCCGACGGGACAGACAGGGACGTCACCGATCTCGCCATCTTGAGGACGAGCAACGAGGTCTCCGCGGCGCTCACCGATGACCGCGCGGTCCGCTCCGGGACCCCAGGTGAGGCCTTCGTCACGGCGAGCTTCGATGTCCACACCGTGGGCGTAGGGGTCACGGTCCTCCCGCCAGGTCGCGCGAAGCACTGGGTGGACGGCGTGGCCGCTCAGTACCCGGCGAACTACATCGACGAGCTGGTGGAGGAGAAGCTCCGCCGCGTGCGCGTCCTCCCCTCAGGAATCTGCGATGACGAGACCTTCCTGCGCAGGGTCTACATCGACGTGATCGGCGCGCTGCCCACATCAGAGGAGCGCGCCGAGTTCCTCGCCGATGATTCGAACAACAAGCGTGCACGCCTCATCGACCGCCTCGTCGACCGGAAGGAGTTCGCCGAGCTCTGGGTCATGCAGTGGGCAGAGCTTCTGCGAATCCGCTCGAACGATGACATCAGCCAGAAGGCCGCCCTCCTCTACTTCGAGTGGATCAGGGACCGCATCGGCGAGAACATGCCTGTCGACGAGATGGTGCAGGAGCTGCTCGGCGCGTCAGGCGGCACCTTCGCGAACCCGCCGACGAACTTCTACCAGGTCGAGCGCGACGACCTCGTCCTCGCCGAGAACATCGCGCAAGCCTTCCTTGGCATCAGGATCCAGTGCGCCAAGTGTCACAACCACCCCTTCGACCGCTGGACTCAGGACGACTACTACGGCTTCGCCGCCTTCGTCTCGCAAGTCGGTCGAAAAGGCGCGGAAGACCCACGTGAGCAGATCATCTACGACAAGGGGAGCGGCGAGATACGGCACCCTGTCGGCGACAAGAAGATGAAGCCGAAGTTCCTCGGTGATGACGCGCCCGAGCTGAAAGGCCAAGACCGACGGGAGGCCCTCGCAGACTGGATCACCTCCCCGGAGAACCCCTGGTTCGCCCGCTCCCTGGCGAACCGGGTCTGGGCCTACTTCATGGGCCCCGGGATCGTCGAGCCGGTGGACGACTTCCGTGTCAGCAACCCGCCCTCGAACGGCCCGCTCCTCGATGAGCTCGCGGCCCGGCTCGTCGATTACGACTACGACTTCAAGCAGCTCGTCCGAGACATCACGAGCTCACGCGCATACCAGCGCGAGATCGCGGCCAACTCCACCAACGGCACAGACCTCCGCAACGCAGCGCGTGCTCAGGTGCGCAGGATCCGCGCCGAGACCCTCCTGGACCTCTTCTGTCAGGTGACAGAGGTGCCTCAGAAGTTTGACGGGCTCCCGCTCGGCGCGAGGGCTGTGGAGATCGCGGACGGCGCGACCTCCAACTACTTCCTGAACACCTTCGGGCGCAGCCCCCGCGAGACGGTCTGCGCCTGCGACGTCTCCCTTGAGCCATCGCTCTCCCAGGCGCTGCACCTCCTGAACGGGGACGTCGTGCACAACAAGATCACCGCTGGCGGGCTCATCCCTCGCTGGCAGGAGGAGGGCTTGAGCCCCGCCCAGATCATCGAGCGGATCTACCTCCGCTCGCTCAGCCGCGCTCCGAGCGAGGCCGAGCTCGCGGACATCGCAGGCCGGATCGGAGACGAGCCAGACGTCGCAGCTCTTGAGGACGTCTTCTGGGCGATCCTCAACTCTCGTGAGTTCCTCTTTCAGCACTGAATCATGTCGTCCCTCCTGAGCCTCATCGTCGCCTCAGCTGCCGCCGCCTCTGCGGAGGACGACGCGCGCCCGGTGAACTTCGTCGACGATGTTCAGCCGATCCTGCGCGAGCACTGCATGAGCTGTCATCGCGGCAGCCGCGCGCGCAACGGCCTCGACCTGAAGACCATGAGGGGGATCCTCTCTGGCGGGAGCTCCGGCGCCGCAGTGGTCCCGGGGGACGCGAGCGCGAGCTTGCTCTACCTCGTCATGACCCACGAGCGGAGCCCCAACATGCCGCCTGAGGAAGACCGGCTCCCCGACGAGCTCCTCGAGACGATCCGCGCGTGGATCGACGAGGGCTGCCGCGAGACCGCCACCTCAGCGCCCGGCGTCCGCGCCGACACCGGACCCGCCTTTGAGCCCGTCGCGCTCCCCACAGGCGCGGGCGCGGTGATGCCCGAGGGGGCGCGCACCCAGCCCGTCTGGTCCACCTTCCGAGCGAACACGGTCACGGCGATCGCAGTGAGCCCCGGGGCGCCGCTCGCTGCGGTCTCTGGCCATGAGCAGGTCACCCTCTACGGACTAGAGGACGAAGAGGTCCTCGCCGTGCTGCCCTTCCCAGAGGGAGAGGTTCACTCGCTGCGCTTCAGCCCTTCTGGCGCCGTATTGATCGGCGGCGGCGGGCGCGCAGGGGACAGCGGGCTCGCGGTCGCCTGGGACGTCTCCACTGGCGAGCGGCTCTTTGAGCTCGGCGATGAGCCCGACGTCGTCCTCGACGCAGACATCAGCCGCGATCACTCCACCCTGATCCTTGGCGGCCCTGACCGGATCGCGCGCGCCTACTCAACCGCGACAGGCGAGCTCCTCTATGAGCTCACCAAGCACAACGACTGGATCACCTCCTGCGCCTTCAGCCCGGACGGGGTGCTGCTCGCCACGGCGGACCGCGCGGGCGGCCTCTTCATCTGGGAGGCACAGACCGGTCGTGAGTTCCACCAGCTCGAGACGAGCGAGGGCGGCATCAACGCGCTCGACTGGCGGGCAGACTCCATGGTCGTCGCGGTCGGGAGCGATCGAGGCGCCATCCGCCAGTACGAGATGGAGAACGGCAACCGCACGCGCCAGTGGATCGCGCACGAGGGGGTCCTCACGCTCGACTTCCTCGGTGACGGGAGGATCGCGACCGCCGGGCGTAACGGCTTCGCGGTGATCTCGAACGGGGACGGCTCCAGGTCTCAGGCCTACGCGAAGGCGGCGTCTCCTGTCACCTCGATCGGCGCGACGCGAGACGGCGCACACGTGCTCATCGGCACACTGACGGGCGGTCTGCGACACTGCGTCGCGGACGAGAAGAAACCCATCTCCTTTATGCGCGTCAACCCGAAGACCGATGAGGAGCGCGCCGTCCTGCGCCACGAGGCACGCCTCGCTGAGCTTGAGGTGACCCTCCCGGAGCTTGAGACCAAGGTGCAGGAGGGACAGACGAGCTTAGATGAGGTGACGGCGGCGCTCCCCGCCGCCGGAGCGCGCGCGAGCGAGACAGAGGCCGCCGCTCAAGAGGCAGCACAAGGGGCCGCAGAGGTCCGCGCCGAGGAGCTCGCCTCTAGAGGGCGAGTCGGTGCCATCGAGGGCCCGCTCCCAGAGAAGCAGGCGGCCTCCGACGCCGCCCTCAAAGAAGAGGCCGCGCTGCGTGAGGCCAGCGAGGTCGCCCGTAGAGCGCTCGACGAGGCCATCGACCTCATGAGCGAGGCTGAAGAAGCGGCCGCCCTCGCGCCAGAGGACCCAGAGCTCCTGCGCGTCCTCCAAGAGCGCAGAGAGGGTCTCTCTGGCGCGATCGCCCTCGCCCAGCTCTCCGAGCT
>JAKVCE010000092.1 GCA_022447405.1 Planctomycetota bacterium
GACGTTCTCGCGGTCGTGAGCTGTGAGCGCTCGGCGCTGCTCGCCGCTGAGCGGACGGCGCTCAACTTCATCCAGCGACTCAGCGGGGTCGCCACGCGGACCGCTGCCTTCGTGGCGCGGGCGGCGGGCGGCGCGCGCGTGCTGGACACTCGCAAGACCACCCCTGGGATGAGGCTCTTGGAGCGCTACGCTGTGCGCTGCGGAGGGGGCGAGAACCACCGCTTCTCCCTCGCGGACGAGGTCATGATCAAGGACAACCACGCAGACCTCAGAGGGATCCCCCTCGAGGAGGTCGTACGGGGTGCGCGGGCCAAAACGCCCGCGGACGTGCGGGTGACGGTTGAGGCGAGGGACCTGGCCGAGGCGCGCGCCGCGGTCGCGGGCGGCGCGGATGTCGTCCTCCTCGACAACATCCAGCCGAGCGAGATGAGCGCGATGCTTGAGGAGCTGCGACCCCTCGCTGATGGGCGTGAGGTCGAGTTCGAGGCCTCGGGCGGCGTCAGCTTGGAGAACATCGCCGAGGTCGCGGCCTCAGGCGTGGAGAGGGTCTCGGTGGGGGGACTGACGCATTCGGCGCCAGCGGTCGACCTCGCGCTGGAGGTCTTGGGATGAACCGCCTCGTGATCGATCGCGCCAAGCCGGGCTCCCTCGGGGTCAAGTTCCCGGCCTCGCATGACCAGGGGATCCTCTGTCGCAGGCTGCTCGAGTCCCATGGGCGTGACGTCGGTCTCCCGGAGGGTGAGGAGTCCGTCCTGCAGCTGGTCACGAGCGAGCTCCTGACGAACGCGATCGACCACGGCGGCGGGGGCGGCGCGCGGGACTTCAAAGACCTCGCGGTAGATGTCCGGCTTCACGCGCGCCTCACGGTCGACCGCGAGGGGTGGGCGCTCGAGGTCACAGACCGCGGCGGCGGGGACCCGGAAGAGCTCCGACCCTTCCTCGATCCAGACGGCCTCCCGGACTTAGAGGACGAGCGCGGGCGTGGCTTCTTCCTCCTCGCGCAGAGCGTGGAGTCCTTGACGGTGGAAGAGAGCCCCGCTGGAGACGGCCTCACCTTCCGGGCCGAGCGCCGCTACGACGGGGGGTCCGAGGCTTGAGCGAGTCCGTCGCTCCTGAGCGCGGCTTCAGGGCGGCCTTGCGTTGGCTGGGACAGGGGCTCTTGAGCCTCCCGACGACCGCTGCCCTCGCGCTGGTCCTCGGCTGGTCCTACCTGATGTACTGGGCCGTGACCCTCCCGAGCGAGGAGCTGGAGGGCGTGTACTACCTCAAGAGCTTCGTGAACGACCTCGGCCACGCGCCGCTCTTCGGTCTCTGGATCCTTTGGATGCTGCCGCTCTTACCGCGCAGAGGTGACTGGGTCGTGCTCGGTAGCAAGGCCTGGCTCGCCCTCATCACCCTCGCGCTCTTGGGCGGCGCGGGAACCGAGTATCTGCAGGGCTCCATCCCTGGACGCACCGCCTCCTGGGCTGATGTGCTCACCGATGTGGTCGGCGCGGCGAGCGTCCTGTGGGTCGCGAGCTATCTCGGGACACCGGACGCGACCGAGGAGGGGACGCGCTCACGCCTCACCCGGGGGCTTCTGGCCTGCTGTGCCTCCGCCCTGCTTGCTACCTTCACCGTATGACGTCACCCTGTTCGCCTCGAATCCCAGCCTAGAGCCTCCCCCTTGAGCGATCCCAAGAGCTACTCCAGCCCCCTCGCGGGCCGCTACGCGTCCGAAGCGATGCGCCACCTCTTCTCTGCGGAGAAGAAGTTCACGACCTGGCGAGAGCTGTGGCTGGCCCTCGCGGAGGGCGAGGCCGAGCTCGGCCTCCCGATCACGGAGGCGCAGCTGGCAGAGATGCGCGAGACCTTGGAAGACCTCGACCTCGAGGCCGCGGACCGCTACGAGCGCGAGCTGCGGCACGACGTCATGGCCCACGTCCACGCCTGGGGAGACCAGTGCCCCGAGGCGCGGCCGATCCTTCACCTCGGCGCGACCTCCTGCTACGTCACGGACAACACCGACCTGATCCTCCTGCGGGACGCCCTCGCCCTCGTGAAGGCTCAGCTCGTGAGCGTCATCGCCAACCTGCGCGACTTCGCGATGGAGTGGCGCGAGCTGCCGACCCTGGGCTTCACGCACTTCCAGCCCGCGCAAGCCACGACCGTCGGCAAGCGCGCCTGCCTCTGGATGCAGGACTTCCTCCACGACCTCGAGGACCTCGAGCACGCGGAGACGATGATCCGCTTCCGCGGAGTGAAGGGGACCACCGGGACCCAGACCTCCTTCTTGCAGCTCTTCTCGGATGACCACGCGAAGGTGCGCGAGCTCGATGAGCTCGTCACCAAGAAGATGGGCTTCGACCGCGTCTTCGGCGTCACGGGCCAGACCTACCCGCGCCAGCTCGACTTCCGCGTCGGTCAGGTCCTCTCGAGCGTCGCGCAGACCGCGCACAAGTTCGGCACGGACCTCCGGCTCCTCGCGAACCGCCGCGAGCTGGAGGAGCCCTTCGGGAAGAAGCAGATCGGCTCCTCCGCGATGCCCTGGAAGCGCAACCCGATGCGCTCTGAGCGGATCTGCTCTCTCGCGCGGCTCACGATCAGCCTCTTGGACTCGACCGCGCAGACCGCGGCGACCCAGTGGCTTGAGCGCACCCTCGATGACTCCGCGAACCGCCGCGTCGTCTTGCCGGAGATGTTCCTCTCCACGGACGCGACCCTGAACCTCTGCCTCGACGTCACGAGCGGCCTCGTGGTGAACCCCGCGATCGTCCGCGCGCGCCTCGACGAGGAGCTCCCCTTCCTCGCCTCGGAGTCCTTGATGATGGCGGCGGTGAAGCAGGGCGGCGACCGGCAGGACATCCACGAGGCGATCCGCATGGCGAGCCACGCCGCCGCGCAGGAGATCAAGGAGGGTCGCCCGAACGACCTCAAGGAGCGCTTGAAGAACGAGCCGCTCCTCGCCTGTGTGAAAGATCAGGTGGACGAGATCCTCGACCCGTCACTGCACATCGGCCGCGCCGCTGAGCAGGTCGTCGAGTTCGTCGAGGCTGAGGTCACGCCCGTCCTCGAGCGCCTCTCGGACTGCCTCGGCGCCGAGGGCGAGGTCAACGTTTGAGGATCGGCCTCGCGCTGGCGCTGCTCGCGGCCTGCGCTGCGCCGGGCTCTCCCGAAGCCCTCACTGCAGAGGTCGCGCAGTCGCAGGAGTCGACGCTGCGCGTGATGGCCTTCAACCTGCGCTACAAGGGCGGGGACAGGGCTCCGAACGATTGGGCGAGCAGGCTGCCTGTAGCGGTGGAGCAGATCGAGCTCGAGCGGCCAGACCTGATCGGGACGCAAGAGGGGCTGCACTCGCAGCTCGTCGACCTCGAGCGAGAGCTGGAGAGCTACCGCTGGGTCGGTCAGGGCAGAGAGGGGGGCAGCCACGGCGAGTACATGGCGATCTTCTATCGCACGGAGCGCCTCGAGCTCCTGGAGTACGACCACTACTGGCTCTCGGACACTCCTGAGGTGGTCGGGTCGAAGACCTGGGGGAACGACTGCGTGCGCATGACGACTTGGGCGAGGTTCCTCGACCGAGTGACGGGCGAGCGCTTCGTCCACGTCAACACGCACTTCGATCACCAGGTGGAGGCGGCGCGGGTGAAGAGCGCGGAGCTCATGGCGGAGCGGGTCAAGCGCTTCGGCAGGCGGCGCGTCATCCTCACGGGGGACTTCAACTGCACAGGAGGGGAGAGCGATGCGTGGCGAGCGCTCGTGGAGGATGGCCCTTACGAGGACGCCTGGGAGACCGCGGCGGAGCGCGGCCCTGACATCAACACCTTCCACGGCTGGGGTCCGCCCAGAGAGGGAGAGCGCCGCATCGACTGGGTCCTCCACCGCGGCGAGCTCACCACCCTCTCAGCGAAGGTCTGCACCTATGGCCGGGACGGGCTCTGGCCCAGCGATCACTTCCCCGTGCTCGCCGTCTTCAGCCTCGCTGGAGCCGAAGAGGGCTGATCTCACCCCGCCCCGTTTGAAGGAATCGTCGCCTTAGGTCATCCTTCCCGCTTCGAGAGCCCGCGCGACGCTCGCGCGGTCCCAAATCCCCACCCCCGCACACGAGATGGCAAGAGATCTGAACGTCGCCCTCATCGGCCAAGCCTTCATGGGCAAGGCTCACTCGAACGCCTGGAGCCAGGCGCCGCGCTTCTTCGACCTGCCGGTCAACCCGGTCATGCACACGGTCGCAGCCAGGAACGCAGACACCCTCCCCGCCTTCGCCGATCGCTTCGGCTGGGCCAACTGGAGCACCAACGCGCGCGCGCTCGCGAAGAACGATGAGATCCACCTCGTCGACGTCTCGACGCCCAACGACTCCCACCGCGCTCTCTCTGTCGCGATGCTCGAGGCCGGCAAGCACGTCGCCTGTGAGAAGCCCCTCGCTGGCACCCTCGATGAGGCGCGCGAGATGCGCGACGCCGCCCGCAAGGCGAAGAGCTCTAAGACCTTCGTCTGGTACAACTACCGCCGCTGCCCCGCGGTGGCGCTCGCCTACAACCTGATCCGCTCGGGCAAGATCGGGGAGATCTACCACGTGCGCGCGAGCTACCTGCAGGGCTGGGGCGGCCCGGACACGCCGCTCCTCTGGCGCTTCAAGAAGGGCGCAGCGGGCTCTGGAGCGCACGGCGACCTCAACGCTCACATCATCGACCTCGCGCGCTTCCTGACGGGAGACGAGGTCAAAGAGATCAACGGCGCCATCTGCAAGACCTTCGTCAAGGAGCGCAAGCGCCTCGACGGGCCTGGCAAGGGCAAGAGCACCGTCGACGACAGCGTCCAGTTCCTCGCGACCTTCAAGAAGGGCGCCACGGCCTCCTTCGAGGCGACGCGCCTCGCCGGCGGTCACTTCAACGACAACTCCATCGAGATCAACGGCACCAAGGGCTCGATTCGCTGGTCCTTAGAGCGCCTGAACGAGCTGGAGTACTTCGACCTCTCCCAAGACGGGCGGACCCGCGGCTGGAGCAACATCATGGTGACGGACGCGGGGGATCACCCCTACGCCGAGGCCTGGTGGCCCGAGGGTCACATCATCGGCTACGAGCACAGCTTCACGAACCAGGTCGCAGACATCTGCCGCGTGATGGGGCGCAGGAAGCCCGCCATCCCGCTGCCTGACTTCGAAGACGCGTACCAGACTCAGCGGGTGCTTGAGGCCGCCCTCGTCGCCGCCAAGGCGCGCGAGACGGTCAAGATGTCCGAAGTGAAGTAAAGTGAGCGGCCCGCGAGTGCGGGTGAACCAACCAGAACCAAAGCAGAACGGAGACTGAATCCATGGCGCGTCCCCTTTGCCTCTTCACTGGTCAGTGGGCTGACCTCCCCCTCGAGACCCTCGCCGAGAAGGCGAAGTCCTTCGGCTACGAAGGCCTGGAGCTCGCGTGCTGGGGCGACCACTTCGACGTCCAGCGCGCGCTCAAAGAGGACAGCTACTGCCAGGAGCACTGGGAGCTCTTGCAGTCCAAGGGCGTCCTCTCCTACGCGACCAGCACCCACCTCGTGGGCCAAGCCGTGTGTGACCTCATCGACGAGCGTCACAAGGCGATCCTGCCCGACTACGTCTGGGGCGACGGTGACCCGGAGGGCGTCCGGCAGCGCGCCGCCGAGGAGGTGAAGGACACCGCCCGCGCCACGCGCAAGTTCTTCGACTGCGCGCCGGAGCCCGTGAAGAGCTACATCGAGCGCCGCGGCTACTGCGTCGTGAACGGCTTCACCGGGTCGAGCATCTGGCACGCCCTCTACGGCTTCCCGCCCTTCACCGAGGGGATGATCGACGCCGGCTTCGAGGACTTCGCCGCCCGCTGGACCCCGATCTTCGACGTCTTCGAGGAGGAGGGCTGCAAGTTCGCCCTCGAGGTGCACCCCACGGAGATCGCCTTCGACACGGCGTCTTCGCGCCGCTCCCTGGAGGCCGTCAACAACCACCCGGCCTACGGCTTCAACTTCGACCCCTCACACTTCGGCTACCAGCACGCGGACTACCTCGGCTTCATCAAGGAGTTCGCCGACAAGATCTACAACGTCCACGTGAAGGACGTCTGGTGGTCGGACAAGCCCGCGGATGCCGGAGTGTTCGGTGGCCACGCGGCCTTCGGCACCAACGGTCGCTACTGGGAGTTCGCCTCCCCTGGCCGCGGCAAGATCGACTTCGAGGGCATCATCCGCCAGCTCAACCACTGCAACTATGACGGTCCGCTGACCGTCGAGTGGGAGGACTGCGGCATGGACCGCGAGCACGGCGCCGCCGAGGCGGCGGAGCTCGTGAAGCGCCTCGACTTCAAGCCCTTCATGGGCGCCTTCGACGCCGCCTTCAGCGAAGACTGATCCCTCGCTCAGGCACGACCCTTGATCGGGTCCACCGCTTCCCTCAGGGTTTGACCCTGAAGAGCGGGGCGCGCGCTCGCTGTGCGCGCTCCGTCCACCACCTCTAACAAGGAACCCAGATGAGTTCAGACCAGCAGGGCGTGATGCCCAAACTCTCGATCCTCATGTTCATCCAGTTCTTCATCTGGGGGACCTGGTACCTGAGCGTCAGCTTGTACATGTACGAGAACGGGATGGGGGACGTCCGCTACTACGCGTACACGGCGGGTCCGCTCGGCGCGATCATCGCGCCCTTCTTCACCGGCCTCATCGCGGACCGCTTCTTCAACACGGAGAAGGTCTTGGCGACCCTCTTCCTCCTCGCCGGCGCCTTCATGATGCTCTTGCCCGTCGTAGGCGGGATGGAGGGGGAGGCGCTCGCGACCCAGGGTGACCTCGTCACGGCGATGGAGGTCAGCTTCCTGGGGACGACTTGGGTGAAGGGGGAGCTCTTCAACTACATCATCCTCGCGCACATGCTCTGCTACATGCCCACCCTGGGCCTCACAGCGAGCCTCGCCTTCCACCATATGCCCAAGGGCAGCACGCAGTTCCCCATGGTGCGCCTCTGGGGGACCATCGGCTGGATCGTGGCGGGCTTCACGATCGCGTTCGCGCTCAGGGTCACGGACGCCGCTGGCGAGGTGATCACCAAGGGCGAGCTTCGCCCGGAGCAGTTCCAGCTCGGCGGCATCGCCGCGGTCCTCCTCGGTGCCTTCTGCTTCTTCCTGCCTAAGACGCCCGCGCCGAAGAAGGGTCAGCCAGTGGACTGGGGGACTCTCTTCTTCGTGGACGCTTGGAAGCAGCTCATGCGCCCGAGCTTCGCGGTCTTCATGATCGGCTCCTTCCTGGTCTGCATCCCCCTCGCCGCCTACTACGCCAGCCTGCAGCAGCAGATGGAGGCGATGGCCTTCTCCAACATCGCCGGGTGGAAGAACGTGGGCACCTTCATCGAAGCGGGGATGATGTTCCTCATGCCCTTCTTCTTCCGGCGCATGGGCGTCCGCTGGATGATCATCGCCGGCATCGGCGCGTGGGCCCTCCGCTACGTGCTCTTCTCGCTCGGCGCCTCCCCTGAGGGCTTCTGGCTGGTCGTGGGCGGGATCGCGCTCCACGGCTTCTGCTATGACTTCTTCTTCGTGACGGGCCAGGTCTACGCGGACCAAGCGACCGGGCCGGACATCCGGGGTCAGGTGCAGAGCATGCTGATCTTCTTCACCCAAGGCTTGGGCCTCTTCTTCGGCGCGCTCGCAGCGAACAGCCTCGCAGGCAAGACCTTCGGGGACGTGCCGAGCAACACCGCCGCAGCCCTGGAGCTCTGGCCTGACTTCTGGTG
>JAKVCE010000093.1 GCA_022447405.1 Planctomycetota bacterium
CCTCAAGTCGCCTGGCCACCTCGGCGCGATCGACGCGCTGTTCGAGGCATACCCCGACGCGATCGTCATCCAGACACATCGCGACCCCGTTCGGGTCATCCCATCGGTCGCGAGCCTCGAGTACACGCACAAGTCGCAGTACATGGACAACGTCAGGCTCTCCGGAACCAACACGAGCCACCTCGTCGGGAACGATCGCGACAACGTCCTCGAGGGGAACGCCGCGAACAACAACATCGAAGGCGGCGACGGCACGGACACGGCGGTCTTCAAGGGGCCGCTCTCGGAGTACGTCATCTCTGGTGGCGTCGTCACCGACACTCAGCCCGGTCGCGACGGCTCTGACACCTTGACGGACATCGAGCTCCTCCGCTTCAGCGATCAGACCGTCCCCTCCGGCGGCGCAGGAGATGTCGAGAGCTACTGCACGAGCTCTCCCAACTCATCTGGGGCGGCGGCCGTGATCTACCACCAGGGGAGCCTGACGGTCAGCGACAACGACCTCAGCCTCTACGCGCTGCCCGTCCCTGCCAATCAGCCGGGGATCTTCTTCTACGGGCCGAACCAGGCGCAGGTCCCTTTCGGGAACGGGACGCGCTGCGTTGGCGCGCCGATCACGCGCTTCCAGCCCAGCTTCGCGAACTTCTTCGGCGAGCTTGAGTTCGACATCGACAACCAGGCAGCGCCGGTCTCCGGCGCCTTCACCCCTGGCTCGGTCTGGAACTTCCAAGCCTGGTTCCGTGACCCCGCGGCTGGCGGCTCGAACTTCGACCTCTCGGACGGCTTGAAGATCAGCTTCGCGCCCTGAGCGCCGGCGGCCCGAGCAGCTCTTTGCGAGGCCGCGGAGCGCGGGGATAAGATGAGCGGATGATCTCCTCCCTGGCATCCGACTCTGAGGCGCGCAGCTGATGGGCTTTGAGCAGCGCTCCAAGCTCGTCTTAGAGCAGGAGGGGGAGGCCCATGAGTTTGAGCTCGTGCAGAGCCCGCTCACCATTGGGAGGGGCGAGGGGTGCGACATCGTCCTTCAAGACACATCGGTCTCTCGCTGCCACGCTGAGCTGATCCTCATGGACGGCGTCTGGTACCTCGTGGAGGTCACAGCGAAGAACGGCACCTACTTGAACGGGAGGGAGATCAAGCGGGCGCCGCTCAAGCCCGGGGACAAGCTCGGATTCGGCGGCGTCGAGCTCTCCTTCATGGCGGAGTCCAAAGGTTCTGAGGTGCTCTTTACGGAGAGCGGCCTCGACGAGACCGTGATGATCTCAGCCATCTCCGCGGACAGCGCTGACTTGCTGGGGGGCGCGAGCCCGAGCGGTCTTGGAGCAGGGGCCTCCCAGGAGACCAACGAGTGGCTGCTCTCGATGTTCCACGAGGCGGCGGAGTCTCTGCTCGCGAGTGACGACCTCGACGAGATGTTCGAGGTCGTCTTGTCCCTAGCGTTCGCTCACCTGCCTGCGCAGCGAGCCTGCATCGGGCTCTGCACTGGCAGAGAGGATGAGGTCGTCATTCAGCTTGCGCGAGGAGCGGACCCCAAGGATGAGGGACGCATCACGATCAGCTCTACGATCACCGCCAAGGCCATCCGCGAGCGGGCGAGCGTCACCTATCGCGACGTAGAGCCCGACGTCGTCGCTTCGGAGAGCATCTCCAAGCTCAACCTGACCTCCATCATGTGCGCGCCCTTGTGCGTGGACGAGGAGGTGCTGGGCGTCCTCTACCTCGACACGAGGGACGCGGACGCTCCCTTTGAGGAGGACCACCTGAAGGTCCTCACCGCCCTGGCTGCGCTCTCTGCGGTGGCCTTGCGACAGGCTGGCATGCGTGAAGAGGTGAACCGAGAGCAGCGCCTCCGGGACAGGCTCTCGCGATACAGCTCGCATCATGTCGTGGATCACCTCATGAGATCTGACAGTGAGAGCGGCGAGCTCGTCCCGGGGATGATGTCAGAGGAGGCTGTGGCCTCGGTCCTCTTCGCCGACCTCGTGGGGTTCACGTCGATCTCTGAGTCGATGAGCGCGCCAGAGGTCACGCAGCTCTTGAACAGCGTCTTCGCCCGCCTCACCGAGGTCGTCTTCGAGCTGGGTGGCACCGTCGACAAGTTCATCGGTGACGAGATCATGGTCTTCTTCGGCGCGCCCATCGCGCAGGAGGATCACGCGGAGCGCGCGGTCCGCTGCGCGCTGCGGATACAGGAGCGACTGAAGGACCTCAGCGCGAGCTCCCCCGAGGGTGTGGAGCTCGCTATGAGCATCGGGGTCAACTCTGGGCCGGTGATCGTTGGAGACATCGGGAGCCCGGAGCGGAAGGACTACACGGTGATCGGCGACACCGTGAACACGGCGAAGCGCATTGAGACCGAGGTCGCGGGCGCAGGTGAGCTCGTGATCGGGCCAGAGACCTACGCGCTCATCCAGGGCTCATTCACCTGCGAGGCCCTCGAGCCCTCGCTGCTGCGGGGCAAGCAGCAGCCGCTCCAGCTCTACCGGGTGTTGCCGGAGCCCTCAGACGCTGAGCGCAGCGGCTAAGGCGAAGAGCGAGAGCGCGGCCCAGTCGCGGGGCGACCAGCGGTCGCTCTTTGAGCTTCGGCGCAGGAACTCGAGCAGCGCGCCGGTGGGGCAGCCGTACTTGCAGTAGGCCATCGGGACGAAGAGCGATGCCGTGAGCCCGACGGCTGCCACGGTGAGGGTGGGCCAGCCGGCGACGGAGAAGACCCAGGCGTCGAAGGGCTCGAGGTCCACGAGGCTGAAGGCGCCGCCGGTCATGGGCACCACCACGCAGACGGCGAGCAGGAGGAGCGGCAGCGGACGCAGCGCGCGGGCGAGCCGCTTGGGGACCTCGGCTTGCCAGGGGAGGCGTCTCTTCACGAGCTGCTGCAGGGCGCCGTGGGGGCAGACGTGAGAGCAGTAGACGTTGCGCTTGGTCGTGATCGGGATGAGGAGGGCTGCGGCGGTCAGGAGGACCAGGCCGCCAGCGGTCTCGAGCGGGACGCCGTGCTGGGCCCATCCCACGAGGAGCGCCTGTGAGAGCATGTCGCCGTTCACGAGGCCTAAGTAGCCGACGAGCACGCACAGGAAGACGGGGCGCAGGCGCTCGTTGCTGCGCAGGGAGCTCATGCCGATCACGACGCCGAGGAGGACGACGAGGGCGGTCCCGAGGTCGCGAGCCTGCCAGTGGAGCTTGGACATCTCTTGGAGCTCCCGCTCTGCGCGGGCTGCGAGCACCATCCCCTCGGAGATGGAGTCGCTGATCAGGGTGGAGCCGGACACACCGTCGATCCCTGCCTCTCTCCAGTCGAGGCCAGCGAGCTCAGCGAGGGTGAATCCCTTGAACTGCGCGGGGTAGTAATCGTCCTCGCGCAGGTAGACCGCGTACTCCTCGTTGTCATAGGTCTTTTGCAGGGAGAGACCACTCAAGCGACCGTCGGTGCCGAAGCCCACGAGCGTGTCGCTCGGGCCCTGATAGCCGACCACGGCGTCCGCGGCGGGGGAGGTGCGCAGCAAGCTGCCGAGGGTCGCGCCGTCGGCGTCGAAGACGCGCCAGCGTGAGGAGCTCCCCGCGAGGGGCTCTAAGGAGGATGCCTCGGGGAAGAGCGCGACCGCGTCGCTCACCTCGACCGGGTCCGTGAAGCGCAGAGAGGTCCGGGTCCCGCCGAGGCGCAGGCGGACGCCCTCTTGGATCGCGATGCTGGTGAGGGTCGCGCCGCTGACGCCGTCCACCTGCTTGTTGAGGGCGGCCTCTTCGCTCGTGAGGCCGATCAACTGCGAGAGGAAGCGCTTGTCTCCGCGGATCGCGGCGACGTGGTCCCGGGTGTCCTGGCTGGAGTGGATCTTCGTCCCGAGGACGCGGTCGCGCGCGTCGAAGGCGATCAGCGTGTCCGTCGGTCCGCAGAAGCCGATGACGTCGTCCGCGAGGGGAGAGGTGCGGACGAAGGAGCCCAGCCGCAGGCCCGCGGCGTCCAAGACCTCGCGGCGACCGCGCTCATCCGGGGTCTCGGAGAGGGAGGCTGCGGCCGGGAAGAGGTCGAGCACCTCCTCTAGTTGCACCGGCGAGCTGGCGGTGAGGGCGCGCGCTGCGGCGAGCTCCTCACTCTTGCTGTGGATCAATGCGAGGACGCCCGCGAAGAGCAGGACCCGCACGAGGTGCAGGGCGTGCCCTCTGGCCCGGCCCGAAGAGGGGGCCTCCGTCATCCGTCCTGGCGAACGAGCTGCACGGCGTCGGCGATGACGTGGCCCGTGGTGCCTTTGTTGGAGATCGTGACGGCGCTCTCCTCGCCAGCCTCGAAGCGGTAGACGCCGACCGCGGCGAAGCCGCCGGGGTGCGGCGGAGGGAGCTTTTGGTTCATGCGCACGATGAGCGGATCGCCCGCGGCCTCGATGGTGACGGGGATCGCGTCGTCTCGGCTGGAGGAGTCTGTGTAGGAGAGGCGCACCTCGTAGCTGCCGGACTCCGGGACCTGGAACTCCCAGCGCACGGTCTTCGCGCCCTTCCCGCCCTTGTCGTCGTGGATGTAGTGGGTGCCGACGAAGTCGAGCTCGAAGGTGCTGGCCTTCCAGGCGCCCTCCACGATGGCCTGGGACTCGTCGAGGACGAGGCCTTCGAGCTCGCTCGGGTCCACGCCCTCGTGCGTCAGGTTCGCCGGCGGCGGGATGGGCGGGGCGGGCGGGATCACGAAGGCCGCGTCGATGCTCTCGCGGCGCGCGCGCCCGGGGAGCTCGAGGAGTCCGAGGAGCTCATCGAGGTGGTCGGTGTAGACGCCGCGCGGGTCGCAGCCGTGCTGCACGCAGAGGGAGGCTGC
The DNA here is from genome assembly GCA_022447405.1 of Planctomycetota bacterium. Taxonomy (GTDB): domain Bacteria; phylum Planctomycetota; class UBA1135; order UBA1135; genus JAKVCE01. The sequence goes on from JAKVCE010000093.1 coordinate 4,796, forward strand.
CTTGCCGACGACCTCGCCCATCATCCCGCAGGTCTTCATGACGCGCACGGTGCCGAGGCCCTCGTGGGTGACGCTCGCGCAGCGGCCCGCCATGAAGAGGTTCGAGATGTTCCGCGAGTAGAAGCAGCGGTAGGGGACGAGGTAGGGCTTGGACGCGAGGGAGCGGTGCTCGAAGACGGCGTAGGAGATGAAGGGGTTGTCCGGGTACTTGCCGAGGTACTGCTTCTTGGCGTAGTGCAGGTCGATGGACCAGGTCGTGGGGACGCAGCCGTCAGGGAACTCGGTGTAGGAGACGATGTGCTCCTTGTTCAGGATGAGGTCGCCCATGAGCCGGCGCGACTCCCGCGGCCCGCCGATGTGCGCGCACCAGAGGAGCTCCGCGGTGGCGTGCGACTGCCCTGAGGGGTCTTTGGAGGCGTAGGCGCCCTTGTTCTTGAGCGCGTTCATCGCCCCGTACATCGCGCGCAGGTTCGTGTCGCGCATGTACTCGAGGTCGTCGATGGGGTGCTTGTCGAAGCCTGTCTCCCAGTACCAGCCGTTGGACATGACGTCGGGCTTCCCGCCCGGCTTGACGGAGACGGCCTTGGGGTAGGGGAACTCGCCCTCGTCGAGGTCGAGGGCCCAGGGGGTCGGGGCGAAGGGCTTGGGCGAGTCGGTGAAGTCCCAGCGCCAGAGGTTCGTCATGCCCATGTGGCCGGTCATGGTCATGTCGAAGTCCGCGCCGGCGAGGGCGCCGATGGTGGCGTGGCCGGTGCAGTCAGCGAAGAAGGAGGAGGTGAAGCGCTTCTCCTCGCTGGTCCTGACATCGATGACCCGGACCGCCTTGATCCGGTCGCCGTCCGTCTCGACGCCGAAGGCGTGGTGGGAGAGGAAGAGGTCGATGTTCTTCTCCGCCGAGACGATCTGGACCTTGAGGTCGTCGAGGTAGATCTCGGGCGGCCCCGGGCAGATGAGGGAGTGGTCGGTGAACTCTTCGACGATGTCGCCGATGTGCGGGTACTTGCCCAAGCGCGTCCCGCCGTTGGCCCACACGCGCACCTCGGAGGAGGCGTTGCCGCCGAGGACGGGGCGGTTCTGGATGAGGGCGACCTTGCAGCCCATGCGCGCTCCGCTGATGGCGGCGCCGAGGCCAGAGAAGCCGCCGCCCACGACGACGAGGTCATAGCCTGCCTCCTCGCGGGGCTCGGCCGGGTGCCCGAGGAGCGCCTTGCGCCAACCTGGGAGGACGGCGTGGTCGTTGGGCGGGGCCTCGCCGCTCTTGGTGAAGAAGATGGCGTCGCAGCGGCCCTCGTAGCCGGTGAGGTCGTGGAGGGTGACGCTGACCTCCTCCCCGATCACCCCTGTGATCTCCACGGTGCCGCCTGCCTGCCAGTGCCAGCCTGCTCCGGTGGTGCCAAAGGTGGCGTCGAGGGGCGCTCCATTGACGAGCACTTGGAAGCGACCGGGGCTGCCCTCGGCGTCGAACTTCGCGACCCAGTCCAAGGTGCGCACGAAGGCGTGGTAGGTGCCGGGTTCGGGGAAGCGCACCGTCGTCGTGGCGTCGGCCACGGGCTCGCCGAGCCCGTGAGCCAGCATGTACGGCGAGCCCATGAGGTCGATGAACTGCGTGTCGAGGAGCCAGCCGCCGTGCTCCTCGAAGCCCTCGGCTTCGACGAGCACGTCTTGGGAGTGGGCGGGCTGGAGGGGGAGGAGCCACGCCGAGGCGGCGAGGCTTACGCGTAAGAGGGAGGCGGTCCTCATAGGGGCCTCATCCTAATTGTTGAGCACGATCCAGGTGTTGATGGCGGTCGCGAGGCCCAGCCAGACGGCGTAGGGGACGATGAACCAGCCGGCCATGCGATCGATGCGGCCGTAGAGGAACACCATGGCCAGGACGAGGCCGTCCAAGAGCGCGATGTTGATGAGCGCCCAGCCCGTCTCGTGGAGGGTGAAGAAGAAGAGCGACCAGAGCACGTTGAGGACGAGCTGGAGGGCGTAGGCCACGAGCGCGGTGCGGGCGACGGCTCCTTGGCGCGCGACGCGCCAGGTGGCGATCGCGAGGAGGGTGAAGAGGGTCGTCCAGACAGGGGAGAAGAGCCAGCTGGGTGGCTGGAAGGGGGGCTTCTTGAGCTCGTCGTACCAGCCGCCGAAGCCCAGCGACGTCAGCCAGCCGCCTAGGCTCAAGGCCACGAGGGAGAGCAGCGCGAAGAGCGCGAGGAGGTCGCGCCGGGAGGAGGAGGGTTTAGCGGGCTCGGTGACGGAGTCGCGCTCGAGGGTCGTGGAGGAATCCATATCGAGAGTCTAGCGATCTGGGCCGTGTCTTCCTGAGTCGATGTGCTGATGGAGGTAAGCGTTAGGCTAGGGTTCTCTCAGACACCAACCCCAGCCGCCATGTGGAACACGCTCATCACCCTCACACTCTTCGCCGCTCAAGACGCTGACGTCCCCAAGCTCGCAGACCTCCTGGCCCCCGAGGCCGAGGTGGTGAAGCTCGCTGGTGACATGAGGTTCACCGAGGGTCCGGTCTGGCTCCCGAAGGAGAAGAAGCTCGTCTTCAGCGACATCCCGAGCGCGAAGCTCATGGAGTGGAGCGAGGCGGGCGGCCTGAAGGTCTTCCGCGAGAGCCCGAACCCGAACGGCAACCTCCTTGACCGCGAGGGGCGGCTGCTCACCTGTCGCCACGGCGCGCGGGACATCGTGCGCACCGAGGAGGACGGCGAGCTCACCGTCCTCTGTGACAGCTTTGACGGCAAGCGCTTCAACTCGCCCAACGACGTGGCGGTGAAGTCGGACGGGACGCTCTGGTTCACGGATCCTCCGTGGGGCCTCCCGCGCCAGCGTGAGGGGAAGGAGCAAGCGGGGCACTGGGTGTACCGCCTCGACCCGAAGACCAAAGAGGTCACGGTCCTC
>JAKVCE010000094.1 GCA_022447405.1 Planctomycetota bacterium
ACTCCAACCACAGCCCCGCTAGCCGTCGCGCGCTCCGTTGGGCGCTCTTGCTCGTCCTCTGCCTGCAGCTCCTCTCTTGGAGCTCACTCGAGGGTTACCAGCTCGCGGACAGCGTCGAGTACATGGAGCGCGCGAGGAACCTGGCGATTGGTCAAGAGGTGCGCGTCGAGGGCGCGGTGCGCTCCTTCGGATTCTCGCTCCTGCTCACGCCGGTGTTCTGGGTCGCGAGCTGGTTCGGAGCCGAAGACTGGCCCGGCCTGGTCTGGATCGTGCGCCTCGTGCAGATGGGGCTCGGGCTCGGGCTCGTCGCACAGTGCGCGCGCCTCGCAGAGCGTGTCACGGAGCGACCCATCGGCTGGGCCGTGGGCCTGCTCATTGGCTGCAACCCGGTCTTCCTCCAGTACACGGTCTCGCCGGTCTCGGGTGTCGCGGCGGGCTTGTTCCTCGCGCTGGCCTTCAACGGGCTCGTAGAGCGCGGAGCGCTGCGCGCCTCCTTCCGCAGCGGCCTCTGGTTGGGAGCCGCGCTCCTCATGGCCTACCAGACCCTCCTCCCGACCTTGGCGATCTTCGGCCTGCTCCTCCTGCGGGATCGTTGGGCTCACCGCAGACACCTCATCGCCTGCGTCGGCGGCTTCGGCGTCGGAGTCTTCACACAGGTCGCGATCGACCGCCTCACCTGGGGAGAGTGGGGCCTGAGCCTCATCAACTACATCGTCGAGAACGTCGGCGCGGTCCTCGTCCGGATCCTCGTCGAGGTCGGCATGATCGACCTCGCCTCGAAGATCTACCACATCATGGAGCGCGCGCTCGAGTTCCAACGCGAGGTGACCGACGACGCCGCCGCCGCCCAGGGCATCGACTCGGTCGACCTGCAGAGCCCCCTCTACTACCTGCTCGAGCTCCCGCAGATGATCGTCTGGCCAGCCATCGGGCTCGCTGGGATCGGGCTCGTGCGCTGCCTCGCGCGACCCTCATGGCGACGCGCGCTCCCTGTCCTCACCTTGCTCGCGAGCGCGGTCGTGATGAGCCTGAAGGGCGCGAAGTCCTTCCGGCTCTGGCTGCCCCTCTTGCCGATGATCGCGGTCCTCTTCGCCCTCGGTTGGGACGGACTGCAAGGTGTGATCGCGCGAGAGAGCCGTCGGCTCGCGGGCGCCTTTGGCGCTGCCTTCCTCCTCGCCGTCGGCGCCCTCGGAGTCGAGGTCCTCAACGAGGCCAACACCCGGGTCTACGGGAGCTATTGGGTCGCCATGGAGCACGTCAATCGGCTCGCGGGGAGGGAGCTCCAAGCCCTCGATCCCGGCCCGAAGCCTGACGAGGACGAGCCTGGGGCGGAGTACTGGGGCATGCGCACCGTGGCCTCCGCCTACCACTGGGCCGTGTTCTTGCGCCAGGACCCCAAGGTCGCGCTCGTGAAGCTCCCCCACCACTTCTCAGCCTGGAAGTCCATGGACGAGGAGGAGCGAGACGTCTTGCTCTCATCCATCTCGCACCAGCACTGGCTCCTGCTCCATGAGCCGCTCCTCAAGGTGGCGCCTGAGATCACAGACCGCATCGCGAGGGACTTCGAGCTCGAGACGGCGTTCTGGGACCAGGACTCTCACCCCGACATGGGCGCAGTCCTCGTCCTCAAGCGCCGACAAGGGAGCCCCAAGCGCCCCTTCGCCGTGGTCATGGACGAGAGCATCCAGCCCGCGCTCTGGCGGCGAGAGGCCGGCCTCCAACGCACCCTAGAGGAGCCGATCGACTTCATCTCCGAGGAGCGCGTCGAAGGTCAGCCCACAGAGCGCCTCACCCTCCTCGGATGGGACTGGGAGACCCTGCCGGAGTCAGGCTTCGGGTGGCTCAACTGCCATTGGACGACGGAAACGGGCTTCGAGACGAACTACACAGTCGTCACCCGCATCACGACATGGGACGGCAAGCACGCCTGGCAGAGCAACTCGAGCGTCATGCGTCACGCCTGGCCCCTCACGCAGTGGTCCAGAGACCTCGTCTACTCCGAGGCCCACCTCATCCACCTCGGCGAGGAGCCCTTCCAGCCTGAATTCATCCCCATGGGCGGCCCGTGGCGGCGAGGTGACCTCATGCCTGCGAAGCTCTGGCTGCAGGTCGTTGAGCTCGAACGAGATGAGGAGGGGGAGCCTGTGCTCGTAGACGGCGCCCCGATCGTCTTGCGGCGGCTCTCACCCTGCAGGCCGGGCGAGGAGGTCCCCTTCGACCTCGAAGACACCCTCACCCTCCAGGGGGACCGCCTGCTGACGAGAGACGGCTGGTGGTTCAGCCCGGACCGACTGCTCCGGGTCGGCGGCTTCATCGCGCGCATCAGGGACAATGACCGCTGGCCCGACGACGGCTCCCCAGACCCTGAGTGAGAGAGCGCCAAAGGGCGCTTGAGAGTCCTGTCCATCGGCCGTATCGTGTGGTCCCGGAACGAGGACGGGAGTCCGAGATGGGCTCTTCCGCTCCCCGCTTCTCCTCCCGCCATGTTTCGGATGAGCCAAAAAAACCCCGTCGTGTCGCCTCGAAGGGTGCCCCTTCGCCTCGCCCTGCTCACGCTCGCCCTGCTCCCTTCCTGCCAGGGACCGGCAGACGCTCCTGAGGTCAGCGGCCCCGCGCGTGTGCGCTTCATGGACTATCGACAGGGGACCGTCTTCGAGCTCGTGAATGAGGCTCACACAGACCGAGTCGCGCTGTACTCAGAGCTGCGCTCCAACACCGAGACGAAGGTCACCAGCGACGAGGTGATGGACGCGCTCCTCGAATACCTCAAAGACGCTGGCTTCCGCGAGAAGGCGCGCGTCGGCGTCGCGCCGCGCAGCAGCGACACCCTGAGCTGGGGAGGCGAGGTCGAGGAGGACGGCGTGAGCATGTACATGGTCGTCGGCGACACGACCACCACCAAGGATCGTCAGATGTTCGTCGACTGCTACATGAACCACGTCACCCTCTGGAGCAACACCTTCCAGCTCCAGCGCGTCGACGCAGGACCCGGAGAGGTCTTCAAGAAGCCGGAGCAGCGCCGCTAGCGATGATCCCCACCGCCGAGACCTCCACGCCGAGCGGACCCCCCCGGGCCTTGGCCGTGGTCCCGGCGCGCCTCGCCTCGACCCGACTCCCGCAGAAGATGCTCCTGGATGAGACCGGCGCTTGCCTCTTCGTTCACACGGCAGAGAACGCCGCGCGCTCAGGGGCCTTCGAGGAGGTGCTCGTCGCAGCCGACTCCGCGGAGGTCGAGGCTGCCGCGCGCGCCGCGGACCTCTCTTGCGTCTCGACGGACCCTGATTGCCCCAGCGGGACAGACCGCGTCTATGAGGCCCTCCAGACCACAGGCTCTGAGTACGACGTCGTCGTAGGCGTGCAAGGGGATGAGCCCGAGCTCAACCCCGGCGACCTCAAGCGCCTCGTCGACTGCTTCACGGACGCCGCGGTGGAGGTCGCCACCCTCGCGGCGCCGCTCACGGACGAGGCCGCCCGTGACGCCTCAAGCGTCGTCAAGGTCGTCCTCGATGAGCGCTCGGACGCCCTCTACTTCAGCCGAGCGCCGCTGCCTGACCGCTCCCACGCGCGCGATGACGCGACAGGCGACCTCGGGCTGCGCCACGTCGGCGTCTACGCCTGGCGCCCAGACGCCCTCGCGCGCTTCCGCGCCCTGGCGCCGACTCCGCTGGAGCGCGCCGAGAACCTAGAACAATTGCGCTGGTTGGAGAGCGGCGGACGCATGCGCGTCCTCGTCACCGACCGCGCCCCCCACGGGATCGACACCCCAGAAGACTACGCGGCGTTCGTTGAGCGCTGGCGGTCCAAGGGGTCCGATGTGAGCCCCGATGCCCCACACCCTCAAGGAGCGAGCACCTGATGCCCAAGCACATCTTCGTAACCGGTGGAGTCGTCAGCAGCCTTGGCAAAGGCCTGACCTCCGCAGCCATCGGCCTGATCCTGGAGCAGCGAGGCTACAAGGTCTCGATCCAGAAGCTGGACCCCTACATCAACGTCGACCCCGGGACGATGAGCCCCTACCAGCACGGTGAGGTCTACGTCACAGATGACGGCGCCGAGACGGACCTCGACCTCGGGCACTACGAGCGCTTCACCCACGCCAAGTTCTCGCAAGCGAGCAACTTCACTACGGGGAAGATCTACTCCTCGGTGATCATGAAGGAGCGCCGAGGCGACTACTTAGGGCGCACGGTGCAGGTGATCCCGCACATCACAGACGCGCTCAAGGAGGCGGTCCACCAGGGCGCGAGCGAGGAGGGCGTGGACGTCGCCATCTCCGAGATCGGCGGCACCGTCGGTGACATCGAGAGCCTCCCCTTCCTCGAGGCCATCCGTCAGTTCGCCCTCGAGCGAGAGCCTGAGGACGTCATGTTCGTCCACGTCACCTTGCTCCCCTACCTCAAGGCCTCCGGCGAGCTCAAGACCAAGCCGACCCAGCAATCCGTCGGCAAATTGCGCGAGATCGGCATCCAACCCCACGTGCTCGTCTGCCGAACAGAGCAGCCGATGACAGAGGAGATGGGCCAAAAGATCAGCCTCTTCTGCAACGTCCGGCCTGAGTCCGTGATCGAAGAGCGCGACGTCGCGCACACCATCTACGAGGTCCCCGTCGACCTGGTGAACGCTGGGCTCGACAAGATCATCTGCAAGCACTTCGGGCTCCCGGACGAAGAGGAGACGAACCTCGACAGCTGGAAGGCGATGATCGCAGAGCTCATCGAGACCGAGGAAGAGGTCGAGATCGCGGTCGTGGGCAAGTACATCCAGCTGCACGACGCCTACAAGTCGATCTACGAGGCCCTGAGCCACGGCGGCTTCGCGAACGGCTGCAAGGTGAAGCTGCGCAAGGTCTCCGCAGAGGACGTCCTCGACGAGGGGACGTCGATCCTCGAAGGCGTCTCCGGGCTCCTGATCCCCGGAGGCTTCGGCGAGCGCGGGCTCGAGGGCAAGATCGCCGCGATCCGTTGGGCGCGCGAGAGCGGCGTCCCCTTCTTCGGCATCTGCCTCGGGATGCAGTGCGCAGTCATCGAATACGCGCGCAACGTCCTCGAGCTCGAAGGAGCCCACACCATCGAGCATTCGCCTGACACGCCCCACCCTGTCATCGCGCTGATGGCCGAGCAGGAAGAGGTAGACGAGAAGGGCGGCACGATGCGACTCGGCGCCTATGACTGCGACCTCGTCGATGGCTCGAAGACCCGAGCGCTCTACGGAGAAGAGCACATCTCCGAGCGTCACCGCCACCGCTACGAGTTCAACAACGAGTACCTCGAGCGCTTCGAGGAGAGCGAGATGAACCTGGTGGGCTTCAACCCCGCCCGAGGCCTCGTCGAGATCGTCGAGCTCCCCGAGCACCCCTTCTTCATCGGCGTACAGTTCCACCCCGAGTTCAAGAGCCGCCCGCTCGCCGCTCACCCCATCTTCAGCGGCTTCGTGGGAGCGGCCCTCGTCCACTCCCGCGGCGGGAGCCGCGTCGCCGAGGAGAGCATGGCATGAGCGAAGAGCAGAGCGCAGCAGACCTGCCCCTCCCCGGCGGCAACTTCCGGCTCATGGTGCAGCGCATGGCCTACCAAGGCCTGCTCGGGCTGGGCGTCCTCGAGAACCCTGTGACAGGTACGACCGCGGTGAATCTCCCCTCGGCGAAGATGGTCTTGGACGACCTGCGGATGCTCCAGGAGAAGACCGCTGGCAACCTAGACGATGACGAGCGAGAGCACTTGGAAGGGATCGTCCGCGACCTCGAGAACGCCTACGCCAAGGCCAGCGAGACGAGCACGGACGAGCCCGTCACCTGAGCTCTTCGCAGCGCGCACAGGGGCAGTCAGGGTCGATCCAGCTCGCCGCGCTCGAGGCCCCGCCAGAGTCGGTGTAGCCGAGCTCTTCGAGCTGACGCTGGATCGCGGAGCGGCTCCCATCCGTCTCGCTCAGCCAGTCGTTCTGCTGGCCGGAGTTGAGCCACTCGATGAGCGAGCGCCAAAGCTGCCTCGCCTCATCCTTGTTCTCGGCTAGGACGTCACGCTCACAGAAGGGGTCGGCGTGGATGTCAAAGAGGCGCGCGGCGTGGCGGGTCTCCTCTGGCTCTCCCCAGTCCTTCTGCTGCCCGGTCAGGTTCAGCACGAAGAGCCAGCGGCCGTGCAAGACCGTGGCCCCATCGCCGTTGGCCTGCACCCCAAAGCGCGGCCGAGCGCCCTCCTCCACAGCGTTGAGCAGGTCCTCGCCAGGAAAGTCCAAGCCGTGGTGCCCCGCAAGGTTCAAGAGCGTACGCCCCACGTTGAGCTGCTGCACAGGCGCGCCCCGCACCTCTCCCGCATCGAGGCCCGGAGCAACAAGGATCAGCGGGATGGCCAGGGTGTTGTAGGTGAGGCTCAGGTGCCCGAAGGGCTCCTCGAGGCCTCGCGCCAAGGTCTCGCCGTGGTCCGAGGTGAAGGCGATCACCGCATCTTGGAACCTCGCGCGTGCCAGGAAGCTCGCGAGGAGCTCATCGAGGTAGGTGATCTCTGAGCGGTACAGGGCCTCGGCATAGTCAGGGTCCTTGAGCCTTCGATCCCAATACGGGAAGCGCGGCGGCTCAGCGGTCACCCGCTCGGCGTAGGGGTCGAGGTCCTCCGGGTAGTAGAGGTTCTTGTACGCCGCGGGCGGATCGTAGGGGCCGTGCGCGTCGTAGATGTGGAGCCAGAGGAAGAGTGGCGCGTCCGTGTAGTCTGAGAGCCATCCCTCAAGCTCTTGGAAGGTCTCGAGGGAGTCGCGGGCGCTGCGCGCGCCTGGTCCGGAGTAGCGGTCAAAGCCCTGCCCGAGCCCGCTGTAGCGATAGCTCACGGGGGACGCGCTGACGGCCGCCAAGGTGGCGTAGCCCTGATCCCGGAAGGCCTCAGCTAAGGTCGGCGCGACCTCGCTGATCGGGAGCGCGTTCGAGATCGAGCCGGTGTCTCTCGGCGAGAGCCCGGTCATGAGCGAGACGTGCGAAGGCGTCGTGTTGTTGATGCTCGCCACCGCGTCTGTGAACACGACACCTCGCGCTGCGAGAGCGTCGAGCGCATCCGTCCGAAGCTGCCCTCCCTCGAAGAGGAAGCCCAGGTGATCGGCGCGGTGCGTGTCCGAGGTGATCAAGACCACCGTCTTCGGTGCCGCACCAGACGCGCTGATCCCTGGCTGGGTGAGCGCACGGTAGCCCTCCGCCTCAGAGTCCAGGCGAAAGTCGAGGGTGACCTCCTCTCCGAGCCAAGGGTCGAGGGAGACCGATGAGTCCAGCCAGGCCGAGCGCTCCGCTGGCGCGAGCCTGGAGATGATGGTCTGTGACTCACCGCTGGCTCCCGTGATCTCAAGCCGCAGCGGGCCCCCGCCGAGCGGGTCATGGAAGAGCGCTGGAGCGGCCTGGGAGAAGCGCAGGGTCTCTCCGCGACGCCGCACCACGTGCCGCGCCCGCAGGGCTCGGCCTGGCGCGAGGAAGGTCGAGCGCCGCGCGTCGGTGCCCACCTCGAAGAGCTCCCAGCCACCAAAGGCCGCGCTCGGGAGCCTGCCACCTGGGATCACGTCCCGGAGCTCGACCGAGTAGAGGAAGGCAGGCTCAACACCAGGAGCGAAGCCGAGCACGAGGTGGTCTATGCCCTTCCCAGCCGTATCCGCCGCGTCAAAGCGAAGCCGAACCTCCTGTGAGTTCTTCCAGGGGGCGACCTGCGCGGATGCCCG
>JAKVCE010000095.1 GCA_022447405.1 Planctomycetota bacterium
TGATGACCGAGATGTATCGAGACGCCGCGGCAAAGGACTGCTCGAAGCGCATCATCTCGACGAGCTCTTCGTCGACGTTGACGCCTGAGAGCTCCGCCCTCCGTTGGTCAAGGCTCGACACGACGTACTCCTCCACGTCGCGAGCGCTCATCGCGCTCTGCGTTTCGAAGCCGAGCTCAGTGACGATGTCCGAGAAGGCAGCCTCGAGGCCGCTGCCTGAGCTCTCTGTTCCGCCGTACTGCAGCCCAAGGAGTTCGAGCATCGCGCCGGCGTCACCGTCCATCCCGGAGGTGGAGGCGTTCAGCAGGCTGGGGTCAGCGAGCAACTCCGCGCTCACGCCGATGTCCTCTGCGCCGGAGCCAGTGAACAGCCCGCCGATTCCGAGGGCGACCAGAACATCCGCAGAGTCAGAGTCGGAGATCAACTCCAAGCTGAAGGCGTCGTTGTCCGTTGCGGACAAGGTCCCGAAGCCGAAACTCACGCTCACGCCCTCGGCGACCTCTAGCTCGGTGCCGGGCAGGTAGTCCTCACCCACATCGAGCGTGGCGACGAGATTCCCAGCAGCGTCGTGCACGTCGACCAGGAGGCCGGGCGTGGTGCCGATGTCCCCGTCCATGCGAGGGGTGAATACAAACTGATCGTTCTCTGATCCCGTGTAGGAGCCTGTCACCGTCACCGTCGAGCCTGCGTCGACACCGGTGATGGTCGAGCCTGCGGCCCAACCAAGCGATGCGAGCGCAGAGCCGCCAGCGACCTGGAAGCTCTCGGAAGCGCCTGCCCCTTCCGTTTGGATGAAGAGGCGCTCGGCCACGACCACCGCGCGCAGGCCGTTAGCCTGCATGTCAGCGTTCGCGTTCAAGACGTCCGCGAGCTCGCTAGCCGTAGCCTGGCTGATCTCGAAGAAGTCCGTCTGGTCGAGGGTGACGCTGAACGCGCCTGCCGGGCCGGCGAGGTCGAGGGTGTCACCGTCCGCGAGGGCGAAGGGGCCGCTCGCGCCTGTGCCCAAGGACGCGTGTCCGCTCCCGAAGGTGCCGTCTGCGTCCGGGGTGTCGTTGAGTCGACCTGAGAAGTCGAAGCCGAAGCCCGCCTCTGCTTGGATCGCGAGGTGTCCTTGCGCGTCGAGCGTCGCGCCGACCCCGTCCACTCCTGAGAGTGCCGCGAGGAGGTCCCCCACGGTCGTGCTCTCGGCGTCGATCGCGAGCTCGGTAGAGCGCAGCACGCCAGACTCAAGGTCCCTGACGTTGACCCGAAGGGTCCCTGTGCTGAGGTCGAAGGGGAGGCCCGCGTCCGCGAGGAGCTCGTCGGTGAGCTGGCCGTCTCCGTCTGCGTCGGTGATCGCGTGCTCGGCGACCGCGCGGGTCATGTGCCCCGCCTGCGGGATGCCGGTCGAATGGACGCGGTTGGCCTCTAGGATCATGTCCCTGGCGAAGGCGTCGAGCTGGCCAAAGAGCTTGGGCAGGTAGCCACCCTGAACGCTCAAGATGCCAGCGAGCCTCCCGCCGCTCACCTCAAGCGCCTCGGCGCTCCCGCCGAGGAGCACCTCGACTGAGCCGTCTGCGCTGAGCTGGCTGCTCATCTCGACCGCGCCGCCTTGACCGACGAGGAGCCGGCCGGAGGTCTGGACGTTGACCGTCCCGTCGCTCAGCTCGGAGTAGGAGATGTCGACGAGCTTCGAGAGCTCGCGCAAGACCTGGTCGCGGTCATCCCTGAGGCCGTTCGCGGCGACGCCGCCAGCCTCTTGGCTCCTGATCTCTTGATTGAGGACCGCGACCCGCTCTGTGAGCACGTTGACCTCGGTCGTCGTGAGCTCGGCTTGGCGCGCCGAGTCGCCGCGCAGCCCGTCGAGGCTCGAGAGCGTAGACCGGAAGCCCTCGGCGACCGAGCGGGCTGACTCGAGGAAGCTCGTCCTCAAGACCGAGTCGCTCGCGCTCGCTGAGAGCTCGGAGGCGGACATGAAGAAGTCCGAGATCCTGGAGCTCATCCCGAAGCCGCCGGGCTCGCCGAGGGCGGCCTCGGCCTCTGAGAGGCCCGCGACCCGTGCGTCGAGCCGGAAGAGGTCTGAGACCTCATTGACGATGCGCCCGGCGAGGAGGTTGTCCACGCTGCGACCGATGTTCATCGCGTCGACGCCCGTCCCGAAGCCGAGGCCGTGACGGAACACCATGCCTGAGGCGCCGAGCTGCACGCGCTGCCGTGAGTAGCCGGGGGTGTTCGCGTTAGCGAGGTTTTGACCGATGACGTCCAGCGAGGACTGGCTGCTGATGAGGGCCCTCAGGCCGATGTTGAGTCCGATGTTCGACATAGCTCAGGCCTCCGCGTCTACGAGGGTTCCGGCGCCGTCGAGCGAGCGCTCGACGTCTTCGCCATAGATCGTGCGCAAGAGGGCGCGCACTAAGCGGCGCTCAGCGCCCATGAGGACTCCGAGGCGGCGGTTGGCCCAGAGCTCTTCGGCGACGGCCTCACGCAGGGCCTCGCGCTTCGCGAGGACGCGCTCGCCGACGTCTCCAAGGCGCCGCCCGATGCTCGCGAGGGTCAGCGCCGTCGGGGCGATGTTCCACTGCGCGGCGAGGAGCGCCACGATCCGGGCGCGGCGGCCGCCCCGCTCTGCGTTCGAAGAGAGCTCGCGCTCCATACGCTCCGAGCGCTCGGTGAAGGCGTCCAGGTCTTTGTCTTGTAGGGCTTGGATCTGCTCGTTGAGGATCGCCGTCGTGCGTCCGCGCGCAGCGAGCTCCTCGTCGAGGAGCGCCTCGAGCTGGTTGGCTAGTTTTTGTTCACTCATTTGGATCCCTCCTGCTTCTCGATGATGCCCGCGCGCACCATGCCCGCGAGGTCGAGGTCCCAGCCGTCAGCGAGGGCTTGGCCCACGTGTTGGTCGAGCCAGCCGCTGAAGACGTCAGCTCCGGGGCCCTCCCCGAAGAAGCCGCCGTCACCGAGGCTCCTGCGAGCCTCCTTCACGAGCATCGTCGCGAGGAGAGACTCGAACATCGCCGCGGCCTCCGCCGGGTTCGCGTCGTCACCCATCGCCTGGAGTCGCGCGAGCCCTCGCTCTACGCCTCCAGCTCGAAGGTTCGCAGCGGTAGTTGTCGTGTTCAGCGCGTCCATCCCTAGAGCCTCTGAATCTCTGCGACCAAGAGGCCGTTGCGCTGCATCCCCTGGAGAATGCTGATGGTGTCGCGCGGGGTCGTGCCGAGCAGGTTCAAGACGTCCGCGACCTCTTCGAGGTTCGCCGCGCCGGGCATGAGCACCGGGCCGTTGTTCTCCTCGACGATCTGGAGGTCTGTGCGGTCCACGACCTCGGTCGTGCCGTTGGAGAACGGGCCGGGCTGGCTGACCTGGGGTGACTCCGCGATGGTGACGGTCAAGTTGCCGTGCACCACGAGGCCGGGGCGCAGGCGCACATCGCCGCCCATGACGATGAGCCCGCTGGACTCGTCGACGAGCACGCGCGCGACGTTCTCTGACTCGATCTCTTGGTCGAGGAGGCTCGCGAGGTAGGCGAGGTGTGACGCTTCAGGGAGGTCGGTCGGGACTGCGACTCGGACGGTCTTCCCGTCAAGGAGCGCGATCGCCGCGCCGGGGTAGAGACCGTTGATGGCCTCGGTGATTCGGACGGTGTTGCCGAAGGTGTCTTGCCCGAGGCGCGCGTCCAGGTAGATGTAGCCATGGTCTGAGACGATCGAGGTCTCGACCTCGCGCTCGACCTTGCCGCCGTCGGGGAGGGTGGCGACGGTGACGTGGTTGCGGACCGCCGTCGCGGCGTTGCCCTCTGCGCGGAAGCCGCCGACCGTGAGCGGGCCAGCTGCGGTCGCGTAGACGATCTCTCCGGTGACGTCTGTGAGCTCGGTGAAGGTGAGCGAGCCACCCTCCAAGCTCTTCGCGTCACCGATCGCGGAGACGCGGACGGGGATGCGGCGGCCAGGCTTGAGGCCTGCCGGCAGGTCAGACTCCACGCGGACGATCGCGACGTTCTTCGCGTTCAAGTCCTGGATGTCGATGTTGATGTTCCGCGTCAGGAGCAAGTTCATGACGAGCTGCTTCGCGGTGTCGCTGGTGTCCCCTGTCCCGGCGAGGCCGGTGACGAGGCCGACACCCATGATGTGGTTGTCCTCTTGGCCGCGGACGGCGACGAGGCTCTTCACGGGGACCCTGAGCGCGTCCAGGATCGGGCGGTCGCTCCTAGGGGCGAACCTCGGCGACCTCATGACGTTGGCGCTGGAGCGCCCCGTGGGTTGGATCGGAGACTCGACCGCGCCCCAAGACCAGGGGCGGACGTCTTCTGCGGGGCCGGCGTCTCCGGCGTCCTGGGGGAGCGCCGTCGCGACGGTGAGGATGAGGGTGGTCAACATGGTTCAGGTGCTCCTTGCTCTAGAAAGGCCACAGCCAGGCGAGGGCGTCGTGGAGGAAACCGCCGAGCCCGTGACGGTTCGTCGCGCGGGTCATGGGGCCGGTCCCCGAGTAGCTGATGCGTGCGTCAGCGACGAGCTCGCTCTGCACAGAGTTGTCAGGCTGGATGTCGAAGCGGCGGACGACGCCGCTGAACTCGATCACCTTGACCTCGTTGTCGACGCGGATCTCGCGGCGACCGTTCACGACCAGGTTCCCGTTCGGGAGCTTGTCCACCACGACCGCGGTCATGCGCGCGCTGAACGTCCCGGTCTTCTCGTAGTTAGCAGAGCCGCTGAAGCTGTCCTCTGTTCCGGACTGCACGGTCGGCAAGGTCGAGAACATGTTCGGCTTCAAGTCGAAGGCGGTGAGCTGATAGTCCAGGCCCTTCTGGGTGTTGAGGTCGCTGGTCTCTTCGTTGCGGACGTCCTGGTTCTCGCTGATCACGACGGTGACCAGGTCTCCGGGACGACGCGCGGTGCGATCACCCACCAAGACAAAGGGGCCTTGGTCCGGCTGGTAGATGGAGCCGGCGCGGCGCTGCGCGCTGGCGTCTGTCGAGAGGGTCGCGAGGGCCATCAAGGCCAACAGGGCGCTTTTTTTGATCTTCATCATTTGTGTCTCCGTGATCTTCAGCGAGCCCTCTTGAGCTCTCGAGTGACTTGGTCGCGACCGGTCACGGTCGCTTGGATCTCTTTGCCTGTCGCCTCGATGCGCACGGTGACGAGGTCACCGATGCGGCCGCTCTGCAGGGCGTTGCCGAGGACGGAGGCGCGGATGTGTCCATTCACGACCTCGATCCAGACGGGCGCGTTGGCGTTGACCGCGAGGGGGCGGTCCACGTCTCGCTCTGTCACGACGTGACCAGCGGGGATGGCGCGCACTGCGACGGCGTCAGAGAGGAGGCTGAGCGCGAGCGGCTGAGAGTTGGTGTCCTCCACGCGCACGCGTCGCACCGCGAACATCGCCGCGCTGAGCTTCGTCCCCTTGGGGGCGGACTCGAGCAGCACCGGCAGCTCCTGATAGAGCTCGACCTCTAGGCCGATCCAGGCTGTGTGATAAGGCGTGCCGTCGACGAGGACGCGGACGGGGACGCTCCAGTTGCCGGGGCGCCGCTTGTCATGCGTCAGGTCTGCGCGCAGCGCAGCTCTCACGGCGCCGCGAGGGACGCTCACGTCGCTGATGGTCCCGCTGGCCTTGATCGTGACCTCTTCGCCTTCGAAGAGGCCCGCGACGGCGACGCGAGCGGTCTCATAGAGAGCGGTCGCGCTGATCATCTCGACCGCGGGGTAGACGCGGCAGGCCTTCTCGCCCGCCCAGTTCACCTCGACGCCGGGGGCGGCGAGGGAGACCGCGCGCTCGATCTTCCAGCGCTGCAGGGTCCTGCTGTAGCCAGGCGCGGGCATGTAGCCGAGCTCGACCGCGTTGATGGCCGCGAGCGCGGAGGGGTCGTCGCCCGTGACCTCGGCGATCTCGCCGAGCGTGATCATGGTGCCGGTCGCCTCTGCCTCTGTGGGTAGGTCCACTGAGACGCCGCCGGCGAGGAGGAGGAGTTGGAGGGTCAGCATCATGCACCTACCGGACCATCTGGTTGACCTGCTGAAGCATCTCGTCGGAGACCTTCACGGCGCGGCTGTTCACTTCGTAGTTGCGCTGGGCGAGGATCAGCCCGACGAGCTCGTCGACGACGGCGACGTTCGAGCGCTCCTTGTAGCCCTGGCGGATGACGCCGGTGCCGCTCTCACCAGGAGAGACGGACTGGCCCTGCCCTGAGCTGACGGTCTCGCTGAAGAGGTTCGCGCCCTGAGCCTTGAGGCCAGCGGGGTTGGCGAAGCGCCACAGCTGAATGCGGCCCGCCTCCGTGGGGGGCTGATCATCAGAGACGCGGGTCGAGATGGTCCCGTCCTCTGCGATGTCGATGCCGACCACGTCGCGAGAGATCGTCGGTGCGTTGAGCAGCTCATAGCCTTGAGCGGTGACGATCTTGCCGTCTCCGTCACGATGGAAGGTCCCGTCGCGGGTGTAGCGGATCTCCCCATTGGGCTGCTTGACGGCGAAGAAGCCCTCGCCTTGGATGGCGAGGTCGAGCGCCTGGCCGCTGGCCACGAGCTCGCCCTGGCGGAAGTCCTTGTGCGAGCCGGAGATCTCCACGCCGCTGCCGAGCTGGAGCCCGGTCGGACGCATGTGGTTGGAGCCGGTCGCGGCGCCGGGGTTCTCGTAGGTCTGATAGAAGAGCGAGCGGAAGTTCAGGTCGCTCCGCTTGAAGCCTGCGGTGTTCACGTTCGCGATGTTGTTCGCGATGTTGTCGACCTGCTTCTGCTGGGCCTTCATGCCGGAGGCCGCTGTCATGAGTGCACGGATCATAGGAGGAGTTCCTCTTGGGGTTGCTTGGGCTAGCCGATGCGCTGCTGCAGCAAGCGCTCGTAGGTTCGGTTGATCATCTGCACGAGCCGGTTCGCCGACTCGAAGGAGCGCTGAACGGTGATCATCGAGACGAGCTCGTCCATCGATGACACGTTGGAGCTCTCCAGGTGTCCTTGGTGAATGACTCCCGCCGCCGGGAGCTCGCCCGCGCCTTCAGCCGCGGCGTAGTAGCCGCCACCGATAGAAGAGAGCGCGGACTCGTTCGTGAAGTCGACGACCCGCAGGCGGCCGACCTCGCTGTCGCCTTGACGCACCACGCCGGCGCTGTCGACTTGGACGAGCTCGCCGTGGGGGTCGAGGAGGCCTTGCGCGGACTCCCACGCGACGGGCTGCCCCTCTGAAGACTGGAGGATGCCGGCGCTGTCGACGCGGAAGTTGCCGCGGCGGGTGTAGAGCTCGCCGCTGGCTCCCTCGACCACGAACCAGCCCCGGCCCTCGATGGCCAGGTGGTAGGGGCTCGATGAGCGCTCGAGGTCACCTTGGCTGAAGTCACTGCGGTGGCGCGTGTCCACCTCGAGGTAGCCCTCGGCAGCGGGGACCTTGAAGGCCTGCGTCGCTCCTGCCTGGCGCTTGAAGCCGGGGGTGTCGACGTTGGCTAAGTTGGCAGTGATGGCCTCGAGGCGCTTCTCTGCGGTGCGGAGGGCGCTGACGCCGTTGTAGAGTCCGGTATCCATTACACAGGCTCTGTAGCACGCCCCTTGCCAAGCGCCTCCTGGGCCGAGAAGTAACTGTAAGTTGCTTTTAAATAGAGGCTTACAGCCATCGGCGGGGGGGGGGGGGGGGGGGGGGGCGGGGGGGGGGGGGGGGGGGGGGGGGGGGGGGGGGGGGGGGGGGGGGGGGGGGGGGGGGGGGGGGGGGGGGGGGGGGG
>JAKVCE010000096.1 GCA_022447405.1 Planctomycetota bacterium
GTCTGCAAAATCGACCTCGGGTTCAATCGCATGGAGAACCGCGTCAACGTCCACCTCGGCCTGGGGCGGTCGCTCCTGGGACTTCGGCGGCATGTCGCCAGCTAAGAGGCGCTCCTCCACGGCGAACCAGACCTCAGGATCGCTGAGCGCCTCCTCCCGAGAGGCGAAGCGAGAGAGGTTTAGATCTGCCTCTGGCTCGAAGTCGTCATGACAGAGGGCGCAGTGCTCTGCGAGGAAGCCGCGCATCCCTGAGTCGAAGCTGTCTTCTTGTGCGACGGCTTGGCTCGCGCAGAGGTGCGTCAGCGCGGTGAGGAGTGATGCGGCGCGGAGCATGGGTGGACCAGCCTACCAGCGCGGGCAGATTTGATCCCCTCCACGCCCTCCCTTAGAGCCTGCGAGCCTCAGTTGGACTCGTCTTCCTCTTCTCGCTTCTTGCGACACCGAGCGCACCCGCGCCGGTTGCCCAAGTGTGCGCCGATGAGCAGGAAGCTGCCGGTGATCGTCGCGATGCCCGCGGGGGGCATGTGAAGGCGGGACTCACCCTCTTCGTCTGTGACGACCGCAGGGCAACAGTCGGCGCAGGCGCCGTCAGCTTCCAGAGACTCAGCTGCTGCCACGACCGGGAAGGGGTTCATGTCCTTGGGCAGGTAGGGAAGGGTGCTGCCCGTGAGGATGAATGTGATGCCCGTGAGCGCGGTGACCAAGACCCACCTCTCTCGGTGCTCTCGATAACCGAAGATCACGACGGTCAGTGCTAGCGGCACGACGAACAAGGCCATCAACGCGTGGGAGGCTGGATGAGCCCACACCTTGGCGAAGGCAGGCATCGCCAAGAAGAAGAGCGGAGAGACCAGGCAGTGCAGCGCGCAGAGGGTCGAGGCCATGCTGCCGAGCTTGTCCCATCGGCCAGTGATCGAATCGCAGGTCACTGCGTCTTGATTGTTCATTATCCCGCTATTCGACATTCTGCACATCTCCCGTGTAGTAAGACCTCGTGTCTCGTCATCTCGAACCCAGTGGGCAAGAGCTGCTCAAGATTCTTCACGCAGCCTTCGAGGTCAAAGGCGCGGCTGCAGCCGGTGCAGAGGAAGTGGTGGTGGTGCTCTAGGTCCGAAGGCTCGTAGCGAACAGCGCCCGACTCTAGCTCGACGGCGATGAGCTCCCCATGCTCGACCCCTCTCTTGAGAGAGCGATAGATCGTGGCGATGCCGATGCCGGCTCCACGCTGACCCTTGCGGAGCTCGTCCAAGAGCTCTGTCGCAGACATGGGTCCGGTCGAGGAGGCCAACACCTCCATCACCGATTCATGTTTCTTGCTGTGTCGAGGCACGGAGAGATGATAATTGATTCTCAAATAGGGGTCGAGCCCAACTCAATATTCTGTCGCTCGGATAGGCTATGGGTGTAGGGGAGACGCGATTCAGCGCACCGCCACGACACTTTTTATGCATCAGGCACATCAACGAATTCTCCTCTTGGCGCTCCTGCTGGTCTCAGGGAAGGACGCAAAGTCTCAGGCCTACGACGGTCTGACGCTCTTCCAGCCGAACAACTCGAGTACGGCCTACCTGATCAACATGGACGGGAGCGTCCACCACAGCTGGGTCGGTCCGGCTTCCCCTGGGCTCTCCGTCTATCTCTTACCGGATGGTGACCTCTTGCGGACCCTGCGTGTCGGGACCGGTCCGGGAGGGACAGGCGGCGCAGTGGAGCGCGTGAGCTGGGACGGAGTCCTCGAGTGGCAGTTTGAATACAACCAACCCAACCAGTACCTGCAGCACCACGACATCGAGCTTCTGCCGAATGGCAACATCCTGATGGTCGCCTGGGACTACAGGCCCCAAGCCGAAGCCGTCGCCGAGGGACGCAACCCGAACACCATCAGCGGCGGTCAGATCCTCTCGGACAGCATCATCGAAGTGCAGCCTACGGGCCCGAACAGCGGCCAAATCGTCTGGGCTTGGTACGCCTGGGATCACCTCATCCAAGACTTCGATTCCTCTGCGAATAACTACGGTGTGGTGGGGGACCACCCAGAGCTCATCGACCTGAACTATCCGCCCGGAGTCGGCGGCGGCGGAGGAGGGCCCGGCGGTGGAGGGAACGGGACAGACTGGCTCCACCTCAACTCGGTGGACTACAACGCTGAGCTCGACCAGATCGTGGTGAGCGTTCACAACACCGACGAGATCTGGGTGATCGACCACTCAACCACGATGGAGGAGGCAGCAGGGCACACGGGCGGAAACTCTGGCAAGGGCGGTGACCTGCTCTATCGCTGGGGCAACCCGGCAGCCTATGACCAAGGGACGGCCGGTGACCAAGAGCTCTTCGGTCAGCACGACGCCCAGTGGATCACGGACGAGCTCCCCGGCGCTGGCGACATCCTCATCTTCAACAACGGGCTCGGTGCGCCGGGTCCCAACGCCTCCTCGGTGGACCAGATCACGCCGCCTGTCGACGGGTCTGGGAGTTACGCCTACACCCCTGGGACGGCCTACGGCCCGACCTCGCTCTCGTGGCAGTACATCGCGCCGAACCCGACCACGTTCTACTCCCAGAACATCTCAGGGTGTCAGCGGCTGCCCAACGGCAACACGCTCATCTGCAGCGGGAGGCAGGGGTGGTTCTTTGAGGTGACGGCGGCAGGTCAGCTCGTCTGGGAGTACACATACAGCAGCGGCGGCGGCAGCAACAACGTCTTCCGCGCAAACAGATACCGCCTCTGTGACTCACCCACGGTCTACTGCCAGGCTGGCCCTAACTCGAACGGCGCAGGCGCCATGATCGGCTACAGCGGGACAAACAGCGTCTCAGCCAACGACCTGGTCCTTGAGATCTTGAGCGCTGCCGTGAACAAGCCCGGGATCTTCTACTACGGCCCGAACCAGATCCAAGCGCCCTTCGGCGATGGGTACCGGTGCGTCGGCGGGGCGGTGAAGCGGCTCCCCGTGGTCTTTACGGACAGCTTCGGCGACGCCTCCTTCGCCATAGACCTCACGAGCGCCACCCTGCCTACTGGGACGATCGCAGAGGGTGACATCTGGAACTTCCAGTTCTGGTACCGGGATCCTCCGGGCACCCTCTCGACCTTCAACCTCTCAGACGCCTTGAGCGTCCCCTTCTGTCCATGATGCGTTGGGTCTCCTTCACTGCTGCAGTTTTGTTCGCATCGAGCGTCGCCGTCGTGAACGCGCAGGTTGACTACGAGACCCAGAAGTGGACCGCCTCCGACGCATCTGTAGATGATTCCTTTGGCTTCGCTGTCGCGCTCAGCGGGGAGCTCGCGATCATCGGAGCCTATAAGGACGACGACCTCGCCGGAGGGGGAGGGGCTGCTTACATTTACAACGCGCGGACAGGGCAGGAGCTCATGCAGCTTCATCCCAGTGATTACGCCCCGCAGGACTGGTTCGGCTCTGCGGTCGCGATCAATGAGAGCTACGCCATTGTCGGCAGCATGAGAGACGATGACATCGCCACGCAAGCTGGGGGCGCATACATCTTCGACGCGGGGACCGGTGTTGAGCTCGGAAAGTTCTCTCCTATTGATGGATCGGTAGACGACTACTTTGGCAGGTGCCTGGCGATCAGCGGCTATACGGTCGTAGGCGGACTGTCGAAAGACGACGACAACGGCTCCTCCTCTGGCTCTGCTTATCTCTTCGACGCGAGGACTGGAGCGATCATCGACAAGCTGCTGCCCTCTGACGGGGCTCCCCTGGACTACTTCGGCATCAGCGTCGCGATCGAGGGAGACCTCGTCGTCGTCGGCGCATTCAGGGACGACGACAACGGCCCCTCCTCTGGCTCTGTCTATCTCTTTGACGCCACGACAGGCGCTGAGCTCACGAAGCTGCTGCCCGATGATGGCGATTCCTATGACGAATTTGGCTCCTCTGTGGGCATCAGCGGCGACACGGTCATCGTGGGTGCTCTTGGAGACGAGCTGGGCGGGACGAACGGCAACTCCGGCTCCGCTTACATCTTCGATGTCTCTGACCCGCTGTCACCTGTCCAGACTCACAAGCTGTTCCCGGACGATGGCTCTCCCGCGACCCTGTTCGGGGAAGCGGTCTCCATAAGCAACGAGTTCGCCGTCATCTCGCGACCCTTTGACGACGCGGCCGCGACCAGCGCTGGCTCGGCGTATCTCTACAACGTTGAGAGCGGCGAACTGATCACAAAGCTCCTCGCCAGCGACGCGGCCGATGGTGACAAGCTCGGTCGAGCTGCGGCCATCAGCGACAACATTGTCCTGCTCGGAGCCTATGAGGATGATGACCACGGCGAGGACTCAGGCTCTGTCTATAGCTTCGACTTCGCCCCGGGCGTCCCTTACTGCTTCGGACCTGCGCCCCAATGTCCGTGCGGAAACCCGGGCAGCTCAGAGAGCGGCTGCGCGAACAGCAGCGGGGTAGGCGCTCAGCTCAGCGCGTTTGGGTCAAGGAGCCTCTCTGCAGATGCCTTCACCATGAGCGCGAAGCACCTGCCTCAAGGGCCGGGTCTCTATTTCCAGGGCGAGAACACCGTCAACGGTGGGCAGGGAGCCTTCTTCGGTGACGGGCTGCGCTGCGCAGGTGGGGGCGTCGTTCGTTTGGAGGTTCAGTTCTCCTCAGGCGGCACCTCAAACACCACCGTCTCGATCGCCACAAAGGGAGGCGTCGCAGCAGGACAGACGAAGCGCTATCAGCTCTGGTATCGCGATCCGGTCAGCTCGCCTTGCGGCAGCAGCTTCAACCTCAGCAACGGCTACGAGGTCACTTGGATTCCCTGAGCTATCCCAGCGTTTGCGTTAGAATCTAGACATGCCTATCTCCAGCCAACTCATCAAAGACTGCAGGAGCCGCTGCCAAGAGCACGCCCTGACGCTCCTCGCCCTCCTGGGGGTCTCACTCCTCACCCCGCAGGCTAGCGCCCAAGGGTTGAACAACGAGTCCGTCAACGTGAACGGTGTGACGAGGGAGTATCTCGTCTATCTGCCGGTCAATTTCGATCCCGCCGAAAACATGCCTGCGATGTTCTTCTTCCACGGCGGAGGCGGCACGGCCAACGGAGCCATCTTCGAGTGCGACTTCCGACCGCTGGCAGACGCAGATCGCTTCATCGCCGTCTACCCGCAGGCCATCGACAGCACGTCTGGCCCAAACTGCTGGGACTGCTTGGGTGACTACCATGGCGGAGTCGACGAGGTGGGCTTCATGTCCGCCATGATCGATGCCATGGCCGCCGACTACAACATCGACACCCAACGCGTCTATGCCGGCGGATACTCACTCGGCGGCAGCATCGTCTACGACTTCGCCGCCTATCTGCCGGACCGAGTCGCTGTGATCGCTCCAGTAGCCGCCAACATGTGGGAGTGGACGTTGAGCGACGTGAACTGGTCGACCTCGGTCGCCTGCGTTCACCTGGTGGGCACGAACGACTTCTACGCTCCATACAACGGGAGCGAATACAGCATCTCAAGCAGCGCTCAGAACGCTCACTTCGTCAGCCTCAATGGAGCCCAGGCGACTCCGACCACCGAGAGCCTCGGCGGCAACATCACCCGGTACACCTGGGATGCTGGCGATGGCTGCCACGGCCATCAGCACATCGTCCGTCAGGGCGGCGGCCATGACGCCCCCTCCGGCTACCCTCAGGGCGCCGAGTGGATCTGGGACTACGCCTCCCAGTACAACCTCGACGGCTTGATCGACTGTGCGGGTCCTGCGACCTATTGCCAAGCCGGGCCCAACTCCAGCGGCGCTGGCGCTCTGATCGGGTGGAGCGGCTCGGGCAGCGTCTCCGCCAACGACCTCGTCCTCGACGTGGTGGGCGCGGCCGCCAGCAAGCCGGGGATCTTCTACTACGGTCCGAACCAGATCGAGGCGCCCTTCGGCGACGGCTACCGCTGCGTCGGCGGCGCGGTGAAGCGGTTGCCCGTCGTGTTCACCGACAGCTTCGGTGACGTCTCGTACGGGCTGGACCTCACCGACGCGTCGCTGCCCACGGCGACGATCTCTGTTGGAGACGTCTGGAACTTCCAGTTCTGGTTCAGGGATCCCCCGGGGACCCTCGCGACCTTCAACCTCTCCAACGCGCTGAGCGTCCCGTTCACGCCCTGAGCGAGGGCTCGCTCAGGCAGGCATGGGGCGCTTGTCGCGCTCCACTGCGTCCGCTCTAGGGTTCATGATCCGGAACCAGAGCGGCGGGACGAGCGCCGCGAGCATCATCGTCGGGTAGCCCGCTGGGAGGCACGGCGAGTCCGCGTGCGCGCGGAGCTTGTCGTAGGGCCGGCTGGCCTCCATGTGGTGGTCCGAATGACGCGTGAGGTGGAAGAGGTATGCGCTCGTGAGCGCGTGGGTGCTGTTCCAGCTGTGGTGGTCTGCGACGCGCTCCAAGCGTCCGCTCTCCAGCTTGGACCGCGTCAGCCCGTAGTGCTCGATGTAGTCCGTGACCTCGAGGAGGAAGACCGCCATGGCGGCTTGGCCAAAGAAGAAGGTGGTGATGAGCGGGCCGAAGAAGAGGTGCAGGCTCGCGATGAACGTCGCTTGAGTGAGCAGGTAGCGGAGCCGCCTGTTGCGGAGACTGAAGGCAGGGATCCCTGCTCGCTGACAGCGCTTTCGCTCGAGGCGCCACGCGCTCGTGATCCCTGTGAAGACTGCGCGGGGGATGAAGGCGTAGACGCTCTCACCGCGCCTCGCTGTCACCGGGTCCTCATAGGTCCCGACGAAGCGGTGGTGGCCGAGCACATGCTCGATGCAGAAGTGCGCGTAGCCGACCATGCTCATGAGCGCCTCCCCGAGGGCGCGGTGTAGCCGACCTCTGCGGTGCATCAGCTCGTGGGCGATGGTGATGCCGCCCGCTCCTGCGACGCCGCCCATGGAGAGGCAGATGCCGACGAGCTCCCAGGTCTGGGGTCTGTTCTCAAGGATCGAGGCGACCGTCCATGCGAAGACCGCGAGCTGGGTCGGGAACCAGAGCTCGAGGACGAGGTCGTGGAAGCGGCTCCTCGGAGCGTCGAGGTCTGCCTCGCGGGTCGAGTGCCCAGACAGGGCGTCCAAGGTCGGAGTGACCAAGAACACGTTGAGGAGCATCAGGTAGGTGAACGCCCCGCGCAGCTCCACGCCCACGAGATGGAGCAGGGGGAAGGAATAGGCGATCAGGAACGGGAGGCGGGGCACGGCTAGAGTTTGGTCGCTTTCACATCCGAGGGGGAGAGGGTTTATCGGGCAGCTTCCTGACCCCGTCTGGGGTTCTTCAGGCCCTGGCGGTGTCTCGAGGACCGCTTTTTATCCACCAAAGCGCTGAATTCGCTGCCCTTGAAGGCCCCAAAGAGGGCCCCCAAACCCCTGTTATCACGGGAGTTCATAGGTCATCGCAGAATCCGTATGGCCGTAATGCAAATTCCTATTAGACTTCCCAAGTACAGCGTTCCCATGCGCCTGTAAATCCCTGCTCAATACAGCAAACCTTCACCGCTAGGAGGGACCTCCGCACCGCCCCTTGGTGTGGCTTGTTCCGCCGTCGCGATCCGATCGAGCTCAAGCTTCACCGCACCCATGATTCACCCCAAGAACTCTCAAGATGGCACGTGGTGGGGCTCCGCCAGCGTAGAGCTTGAGCGTGGGCGGAGCGCTGTAGCTGGGCGAGCTTTCGGGGATGGCTCCGCGCGCGGCG
>JAKVCE010000097.1 GCA_022447405.1 Planctomycetota bacterium
GGCCGCGAGCGGCTTGAGTCCGCGATCCAGTCAGTCGCCGTCGCCGCGTAGAAGGTGAGCGCTGGCGAGAAGGGGTCCTCCGCGAGGCCTTCGAGGGCGTGCCGCAGCGCGAGGCTGTGCCGGTCCTGCTTACTCATGCTCTGGATCTCTCGCGGAACCTCCTCCTCCGGGACCCGACCCGGGATCAAGAGCTCGAGCTCAGTGAGACGCGCGGCCGCCTCCTCCACCGCCGCGTCTCGCGCTGCTAGCTCTGCGGCGAGCGCGCTCCGCAGCCGCGAGCCCGACAGGCTGGCCGCCATGCGTGCAACCTTGTCCTCCGTAGGGTCGAGCTGAGCCCTGAGGAGCTCTAGCCTCGCCTCTCTTTGCGGTGTGCGCGCGGCGGCGATCAAGGCATCGATCGCGCCCTCACCGACAGGCTCACCAGCAAAGTCGCTCGCCTCCAAGAGGTCCATATCCGAGTTCAAGCTGCGCAAGAGCGCTGCTGAGCGATCGACTCGTCGCGCGATGTCGGCGGCCTCTTCGTCCGTGAGCGAGACGAAGCCGGTCTGGCTCGCTAAGAGGATGGCCAAGCCACCCCTGACCTCGGTGAGCTCACGCTCGATCCCTCGCAGCGCGCTGCGTCGCACCCCGAAGGCCGGATCTAGCAAGCAAACCGCGAGCGCGCGCGCCCGCTCATCTCCCACCGCCAACTCCGTCGATGCCCTCGGCGCGAGCTCCTCAACCCGCGCGAGCTGCTCGGCGAAGGTGCCCGTCGCGCTGTCTGCGACGAGGCCCATGCAGCCGCGCTCGCGGAGCTTCTTCCCCGCGAGGGAGAGCCGCAGATCGCAAGCGGCCTCGATCCCGAAGAGGTCTCCCGCGAGCTGTCGCTCATGAGCTGTCTTGGGTCGTGCGAGGACCTTGCTGATGTCGTGGGCGCTCCCGCGCCCAGCGAGGGCAGGCCGTCCGTCGGGAGCCTTATGGAGCTCATCCTGAGCCGATGTGGCCCCAGCAATGAGCAGCAGGAGCGCAGCAGCGGCGCTAAGCGAAGGGGCCACCAGCCCCCTCCTGATCCCCTGCGTCAGCGCGGGGATCTTGAGGGAGGCTGCTCTCAGGCGACGCAGGTGAGAAGCGCTCTTCACTGCTCTCAGTCTTCGCAGTGAGCTCTTTCAAAACGCGCATAGCGTCAGCGAGCTCATCAGGTTCGCTCGCTAGCTGCTCGGCCGGAGCGCTCGGCTGCGGTGGCGCTGTCGCCACTCCCCCGCCGGTCTCCAGCGCTCTCTTCGCGAGGAAGTTGACCCGGCAAGCCTCGCTGTACGTCCGACCCGTCGCCCTTGAGAGCACCAGGGGCTCCACCTCCACGAGGGAGGTGAGGGTGGCGTAGCCAGCGGCTCGCAGGGCGTCTCTGAGCGGCTGATCTACCCCCTCCAAGATGTCGGTCGTGTCCTCCGCGGCGGTGGGCTCGGCCGGCGCGGGAGCAGGTGCGCCCGCCGCGCTCTCGGCGGCGGCCTCCTCCTCATCCCAGCGCTCCATCACGGGGGCGAGGATCGCCGCGATGTCGGGCTTCTTCTGCATGTCGTCGCCGCTATCACACACCGCCTGAGGCTCTGCCGCGGTGACCGCCGGCGCCGTCTTCACGCCGCCATCGCCTTGAGTCTGCGCGATGGGAGGCTCGCTGGAAGCGCTCCCGGGGTACATCCGCTCCTCTCGGTCGAGTCCCTCGGTGTGCATCCTCATAGCGAGCATGCGGGCCTCGCGGTGGAAGCGCCTAGCCTGCGCCATAGAGAGCCCGAGGACATCGGCGGTCGTCTCCACAGAGCAGCCGAGCACATCATCGATCGAGTTGAGCTCCGACTCTCGCAGGCGCTTGAGAGACGCGGGGCCGTCTGCGTGCAAGGTGCATAGGAGTGCCAAGGTGTCCATGAGTTCAGTCTCCGGGGAGTGGGGTCGGGACGCTCTGCGTGAGCTCGCTGGGGTCTGCTGGCTCCATGAGGCACTCCGTCGCGAGGGCGTCGAAGTCACCGGTGGCGCGAGATCTCTTGTCTAGGACTTGTACGGGGACGCCGCAGGCCGCCGCCTCTCGGAGGCGGACGCTGGTCCTGATCACGCTCTCGAAGAGGACCGGACCAAACCTCGAGTGGAGAGCGAAGAGGAGGTCTCGCGCGAAGCGTGTGCGTCGGTCAAAGAGCGTCGCGAGGACCCTCATCTCAAAGCGTGAGTCATCTCGAGCGCGGATCTCCTCAAAGATGGAGAGGGCCTTGACCGCGCCCTGCAAGGCGAATGCGCCGGTCTCTACGACCAAGATCGCCGTGTCCGAGGCGCGCAGCGCGTTGATCGTCAGGACCCCGTCGGCGCGCGGGGGGCAGTCGAGGAGCACGAAGTCGTAGCGCTCGCTCAGACCACGGAGGGCGAAGCTCAGCGCTTGCTCAGGGCGGAGGGTGTGCTCTGCCCGCTCCTCGAACTCCGCCAAGCGGA
Organism: Planctomycetota bacterium; assembly: GCA_022447405.1. Lineage (GTDB taxonomy): Bacteria > Planctomycetota > UBA1135 > UBA1135 > JAKVCE01. The sequence continues at coordinate 2,452 of JAKVCE010000097.1, forward strand.
GGTCTGCGGGGATGAGGTCGATCCCTCCGGGCCCCGGTGTGATCACGCTCTGGATGTCGCAGGTGCCCGCGAGCACCTCGAGGGAGGTCGGGTCCTCGCCTGGGTCACAGCCGAGCCCCATGGTCGCGTGACCCTGCGGGTCCAGGTCTACGAGGAGCACACGACTGCCTCGCGCTGCCAAAGCACCGGCGAGGTTTACGGCGGCTGTGGTCTTACCACAGCCTCCCTTCTGGTTGACGAAGGAGAAGACCTGCATCACGTGTTGGATGGCACTCCATGGAGGCCACCGATTCAAGGAATTCCCGGAGGTGATCCTCAGCGCAGGGCCGAACGCGCGCGATCGTAGAAGTGCGCGCCGGTGTGAGCGCGGGCCAAACCGTCCCAGGAGGCTAAGGAGCGCAGGCCTGCGGCCGCAGGGGTTTCATACCCAGAGAGCGTGAGGGGCGTGCGCGCCCGCACGCTGCGCGGGACCTCTAGGTCCGCGGGCACCCAGCCCGCGAGCTCCAGATCACGACCGAGGAAGCGCTTGGACACCGCCGAGAGGCGCTGGTACGCCTCGAACGCGACTTCTCGGTCTTCAGCGCGGTTGATGACCACCCCGGCGCGGATGCCGGGGTTCACGGTCTCCGCACGCTTGAAGACGGCGTAGGCGTCGGAGAGCGCGGTCACCTCGGGGTTCGTAACGAGCAAGAAGGAGCTCGCCGCCGCGAGGTGCGCGATCACGGCATAACCGAGCCCTGCGCCGTGATCGATGATGAGCAGGTCGTGGCTCTCCTCGAGGGAGCGCAAGGCCCCGAAGAGCTTGCCGAGCTCCCTGCGGGTGGGGTTCGCCAAGCGCGCCCGGCCGACCCCACCTGAGAGCACCTTCACCCCAGCGGGGCCCTCAACGAGGGCTCCCTCAGGCGTTACCTCCCCGTCTAGGACTGAGCCGAAGTCATACCGGGGCGTGAGTCCGAGGAGGAGGTGTGCGTTCGCGAGCCCCGCATCGAAGTCCACCAGGCACACCCGCTCACCGGCGGCGGCGCGCATGCAGGCCAAGTTCGACGCGATGATGCTCTTGCCGACCCCTCCCTTGCCGCTCGCGACGCACACAACCCCCGCTTTGACGAGGTTTTCCTCTTGAGCGCCAGAGAAGGGCCATCGCGAGCGAGGCGTCCGACGAAGCTTTGTGAAGTCCCACATGGAAGATCGCGAAGCCATCATCCATCTGCCTCGCTCAGATTCAACGCTCTGTCGAGGCAAGTTCACCGGAGCGCTCGAACCTCACTCAGTGCAGACGGATCGGATCGCCGATTCGATGCACCTTCATGACGTTCGTCGTCTTCGCGACTCCCGGCGGGACCCCTGCCACAAATACGATCAGCTCGCCGCTCTCAGCGTAGCCGCGCTCGATCAACATCTTCGAGCCCTCCTGCAGCATGTCCTCGAGGCTCGACCAGCGCGCGACCGGGACCGGCCTCACGTTGGCAAGCGCAGTCATCCAGCGCACGGTCTTCAGGAGCGGAGAGAGCCCAAAGATGCTCGCCTCGGGGCGATAGCGTGACATCAGCCTGACCGTGTTCCCGGTCTCCGAGAAGCAGACGATCTTGTCCACGCCGAGGACGCCGGCGCACTGGACCGCGGCCATGGAGACCGCGTCCGCTGTCTCAATCTGATCTTCCGAGTGCTCGACCTTGGGGAGGGCCTGGAAGCGCTCGCTCTCCTCCACCGCCAGGGCGATGTTGCGCATGGTCCGCACGGCCTCGACCGGGTTCTCGCCGACGGCCGTCTCAGCGGAGAGCATGATCCCGTCTGTTCGATCGAAGATCGCGTTGGCGACGTCTGTGACCTCAGCCCGCGTCGGTCGTGTCGTGGTGATCATGGACTCGAGCATCTCTGTCGCCGTGATCGTGAAGCAGCCCGCCCTGAGGCCGGCGGCGAGGAGGTCTTTCTGCACCATCGGGAGGCGCTCAAGGTCCATCTCCACGCCGAGGTCACCGCGCGCGATCATCAGGCCGTCTGCCTGCTCGAGGATCCCGTCGAGGTTCTCGACAGCGACCCGGCGCTCTACCTTGGCGACGATCGACTGCTCCGGCGCGAGGGCCCGGATTCGGATCAGGTCTTCGCCGTTCCCGACGAAGCTCACGCCGAGGAAGTCAGCGCCCGCCTCTTTGGCGAACTCGATCCACTCGCGATCAGCGGGTGTCGGCAGCTCATATTCGATATCTGAGTCGGGCAGGTGCAGCCCCTTGCGGTCTGTCACCCGACCGCCGCGACTCACGCGCGCGCGCAGTCCACCCTCGATGTACTCCTCGACGATGAGCTCGGCGGCGCCGTCGGCGACGAGCACCCGATCTCCAGGCCTCACAGCGCCGAGCGCGCCCGCGCAGTCCAGGTAGATCTCACCCTGGCCGGCGAGCTCCCCGCCGTCTCGCAGGACATAGACCTCATCGACCTCGAGCTCGTGCGAGCCGCCCTCGAAGGAGCCCAGCCTCATCTTGGGACCGGGCAGGTCGCACAGGATCCCGACAGAGCTCTGTCTCGCCTTGGACTCAGTCCGCACCGCCGCGATCAGCTCGCGGAGCTCTTCGCGCTTTCCGTGGCTGAAGTTGATGCGCGCGACGCTCATCCCCTGTTCGATCAACTCTCCGATCTTGTCCGCGCTCGCGGGACCTAAGGTCGCCACGATCTTTGTCTGCGGCCGCGGCTCCAGCCTCTTCTCAGGCCCCATGTCCGTCACCTCCTCGTACACCCCGTCCTTGACCGACCGGATGGTGGCTTCTTCTCTCTCTCTGGTCCGAACTTCGGTCCTCATCGCACATCTCCTGGGGGCAGCTCAACTCACCATGAGCTTCGGGATCTCTTGGTAGGCAGGGAACCTCCCCGTCTCCTTCTTCGAGAACACCAAGACCCCATCGACCGTGACCTCGAAGACCCCGCCCGATCCCTCTATGAGTTCCGCCTCGATCCCATCAAAGGCGCGCTTTAGCTCTGCGACCAGACCGGCCGCTTGGGGGTGATAGTTTCACTGCACACAGAATTCGATCTGGACGTTCATTTCCTGCTCTCTGGGGCGCCTTAGGGGAAGAGATGGGGCTCGAGGGGCGCTCAGGGCGCACAAACAACGAGTTGTTAGATCTATCTTGGGATGCTTTAGCCACCCCTTCCAGCATCTCTAACAGGACTTAAACGATTCCGATCACATACTCGGAACCTCTAGAGCGCCTCTTTTCGTCCAGAAGAGATACCTTGGACACTGTCCAGAGCCCCCCTGAGGGCGCAAATCCACCTCAACTGAAGACCATGATCCGCCAAGCAACAGCTCTCATCCTGCTCGTGACCGCTACTGCAGCTCAGTCCACGCCCGACCTGCCTAACCTTGAGTCGGCGCAGGCCCTCGATCAATGGAGGGCTGGTCATGGAGAGCGCTGGAAGACGATGACCACTCGTGGCACGGGGCGCCCGGACTTCCTCTATGGCGGCACCGCCGAGGCCGCGTCGAGGCCGAGCGATGACGCTGGCTTCGCCGCACAAGCCCTCGACTTCCTCAATCGCACAGAAGGCATCCACGGCATGGAGACCCTCGCGCTAGACCGGGTCCTGCTCCTGCCCTTTGGTCAGATCGGTTCGACGGACAAGATGACCGTGCGCTTCCACCAGTCCGTGGACGGCGTGCCTGTGAAGGACGGCGCGGTGAACGTGCTCATGGACATGAGCGGACGCCTGCTCTCGATCCAGTCTGCCGGGCTCCCGAAGCTCGAGGGCTTCGAGACGACTGCTTCGCTCTCCGCCGCTGGCGCCCTGCGCTCGGCAGAGATCGCCTTCGAGGCAGAGTTCGGCCTCACGCCCACGAGCCTCACGCGCCCGGACCTCTACGTGGTCCAGCTCGACAGCGGCGAGCGCGTCCTCCCCGCCCTCGCTTACGAGGTCCAAGCCCTCTGGCAGCAGACAGACTTCGAGCCTGAGGGAGAGATCTACTGGCTCGACGCGAGCACTGGCGCGGTCCTGAAGCGCATGCCCGCGATCCACAACTTTGACGTCACCGGGACCGTCTACACGATGGCGACCCCCGGCACCGCGCCTGACGGCGCGGGTAACTCAGAGACCCAGCAGCCGGTCTCCTACGTCCAGGTCCAGAGCCCTAGCGGCAACACCACCACGGACGTGAACGGCAACTTCACGATCTCTGGCACCGACGGTCCGGTGAACATCACGATCTCTTACACCGGCACATACTGCAGCACGAACAACGAGGCCGGCTCTGACTACTCCTTCAGCGGCAGCGTGAGCGGGAACGGGAACAGCGTGCTCCTGAACCCCTCCTCACAGACGAACGTGACCGCCGAGGCCAACGCCTACCAGAGCGTGAACCTCATGCGGGACTGGGTGCGCGCCATCATCCCTGGCGACAACACCGCAGACTTCTCAGCCACCGCTAACTGCAACATCTCCTCGAACTGCAACGCCTACTTCAACGGCAACTCGATCAACTTCTACACCGCCGGCGGCGGCTGCGCGAACACGGCCTACTCGACAGTGGTCGCGCACGAAGAGGGCCACTGGCTGAACGTGCGGTACGGGACCGGCAACGGCAGCGACGGCATGGGCGAGGGGAACGCCGACATCTTCGGCATGTACCTCTATGACGACCCCATCGTCGGCTTGAACTTCTGCGGGAGCGGCTGCCACGTCCGCAACGGGAACAACACCCGACAGTTCTGCGGCGACAGCAGCCCTGGCTGCTACGGGGGCGTGCACGCAGACGGCGAGCCCTGGATGGGCGCAGCCTGGAAAGTGCGCAGAAACCTGAAGAACACGAACGGCGCCTCAGCAGGCTCCTTGATCGCGGATACCCTCTTCCTGGGCTGGATGAACTCCTACAACCAGACTCAGATCCGTTCGATCATTGAGACGCAGTGGCTCACGCTGGATGACACCGACGGCAACATCGACAACGGCACGCCCCACTATCAGGACATCGACAGCGCCTTCCGCGAGCAGGGCTTCCCCGGCTACGACCTCGACCTGATCGGCATCACGGAGGTCACAGACCTGCCCAACACCGACAACGAGGTCCTCCCGTACGTGGTCGATGCGACGATCCAGTCCTACGTGGGCTCCACCATCCAGACGGCCTCGATCCGGTACCGCGTGAACAGCGGCGCGTGGATCACGACGGACATGACCCCCGCAGGCGGCGACAGCTACACCGGCAGC
>JAKVCE010000098.1 GCA_022447405.1 Planctomycetota bacterium
GAGACGGCTGACATGGTCATGGCAGGCGGGGGCTCGGTCTCCGGCGTCCAACCTCGTTCCACAGCGCGCCCCTCTCGCTTGCCGAGCGCGGACACCGCTCGTGAGAGTCGCCAGGCCAATTTGCCGCGCGCAGACGTCGATCATGAGCAGCGGCAGCTCGCGGCGAAGCAGCGGGCATGGACCGCCGCAGCGCGCGCTGAGGCTGAGCGCGGAGCCGCGCGAGGTCGAGGCCTCGGCAGCGAAGACAGGAACAAGATGGTCGGACACTTCCGGCACTCCGAGACGAAGCGGACGGAGGCCTATGACAGCCCCGCCCCTGACGTCTCGGTGTCCGGTTACAGCGGCAGGAGGGCGAGGGAGGAGGTGCAAGCTCCGAAGTCGCCCAGCGCGCCTGAGCGTGTGGAGATGGAGTACTTGGTGAAGTCCGGTGACTGCCTCTCGACGATCGCGCAGAACGAGCTCGGGAGCGTGCGCTACCTCTCGCGCTTGCTGGAGGTGAACGGGATCACCGAGTCTGCGACGTTGCGCGTGGGGCAACGCCTCATCCTGCCGCACATCGGAGAGCGCGAGCCCGTGCGGGGCGCGGACTTGGAGCCCAAGAAGGCGCAGGTCCCCGAGTCCGGGAGCTGGACGATGGTCGCGGTGCGAGAGGGGGACTCTCTCTGGAAGATCGCCGCGAGGGTGCTCGGCGACGGGAATCGCTATCGCCAGCTCATGCAGTGGAATGACATGAGCTCAGATACGCTCCAGCCAGGGATGCAGCTGCGCGTGCCGGCCTCGACAGACGGAGCGATCGCCATGGGGGAGACGTCTCGATGAGTGAGGCCTTCATGAGGTGGTTCGTCGTCTCGGCGGTCCTCGTAGGGAGCCTCCACGCGGGCGAGGCCTTCCACCTGCTCTTCGACTCATCGGAGCCTGCGCAGACCGAGCTCTTCGCCGCGACGCCGACTGAGGAAGCGGCGCCCAGCCGCTCCTGACGACGGTGCGGCTCGCCTTCGCAGGCGGCGGCACCGGCGGGCACATCGCCCCTGGCCGCCGCGTGCTCGAGGCGCTCGATGAGCGCCCAGCAGGTCTCGTCTGGTTCACCAGCGGGCGCGCGGTCGAGGACCGCGCCCTGGCCGGGCTGGACGAGAGCTTGGCTGGGATCCCTTGGGAGCGGGTCAAGGGCGCGCTCGAGCCCCCCGCAGGGGGAGCGCCTGGGATAGGCCGCATCGCGTCGAGGCTCTTGCCTGAGGTTTGGAGCGCGCGGCAGAAGCTCAAGCAGCACCAGAGCGAGCTCCTCCTGGGCCTCGGCGGCTTCTCCGCCCTCGCGCCCGTCTTGGCCGCGCGCAGCCTCGGGATCCCATGCGGCTGGCTCGAGGTGAACACCATAAGCGGCCGCGCGACGAGGGTCCTCGCGCCGCTCTGTCAGCGAGTCTGGCACGCGTGGGAGGTGACCTCCCGCGGACGCGAGACCGACGTCGTCGTCGGCCCGCCCCTGGAGCCCAGCCTCTTCGCTGAGGTCGACGAGCCTGAAGCGCGCGCTGCGCGAGAGGCCCACGGCTTCGACCCTGAGCGTCCGCTGCTCGTCGTCTTGGGCGGGAGTCAGGGCGCGCTCGGCTTGAACCGCTTCGTGGCCGCGCACGCCGAAGAGCTCGTCGCGGGCGGCCTCTCCGTCCTGCACCAGTGCGGGCCAGGACGGACTGGGGAGGGCGCGGGCGCGCTCCAGTCCTACCGCGCCGTGGAGTTTGTAGAGGACGTGCCGAGCCTCCTAGCAGGCGCCGACTTGGCCCTCGCGAGGGCTGGAGCGTCGACGGTCGCGGAGCTGGGCGCTGCGCGGGTCCCTGCGGTGTTCGTTCCGCACCCTGCCAGTCCGGACAGGCACCAGCACCGCAACGCAGAGCTCTTGGGGGATGGCGCCAGGGTCGTGGATGAGGCTCAGCTCGGCGCGGGCTGTGTGGAGCTGCTCATCCGCCTCGCCGGGCCTCAAGGCGCAGAGGAGCGCGCGAGCATGCGGGCGACCCTCAGCGGCAAGGTCCCCAGGGATGGCGCGAGGAGCGTCGCCCGGGAGCTCACTGGCTGGCTCTCTTCATGAGGAGAGAGGCTTGGAGTGGGGCTGCCGTTTCTGTCGAATAAGCGGAGCCCAGGGAGCTGGGCGTGAGCCAAGAGCCAGGAGAGCCAAGCGAGATGGATGAAGTGACGAGTCAAGAGCGCCGGGTCGAAGGGCCTGTTCATTTCCTCGGCGTCGGCGGCGCAGGCGTCTCGGGCGCGCTGCGGATCGCTCGCGCGGCGGGCGTAGAGGTCAGCGGCGCTGACCTCGCCTCCACGCGCTTCAGCGCGCTCCTCGAGGATGAAGGGGTCTCGGTCAGCTATGGCTCGCACACGCTCCCCGAAGGGACGCGCCTCTTGGTCCGCTCAGCCGCCGTGCCAGAGACGGACCCCACGTGCCAGGCCGCCACAGCGCGCGGCGTGGAGGTGCTCAAGTACGCGCAGTTCCTCGGGAGGATCTCTCCAGCGGGGAGGACGCTCGCGGTGGCCGGCACGCACGGGAAGACGACGGTCTCGTGGATGCTCTATCACGCCCTGCGTGGGATCGCGCTTGAGCTGAACGGGCCTAAGCCGGGCGCCCTCATCGGCGGCGTCTGCCAGCGCGAAGAGACGAACGCCATCGCCCCAGAGGGCGGCGGCAGCTTCGCGGTCGAGGCCTGCGAGTACGATCGCTCCTTCCTGCAGCTCGATCCGCGCGGCGCGATCATCACCAACCTCGAGGCGGATCACCTCGACTACTACGGGACGATCGAAGCGATCGAGGGCGCGTTCTCACGCTTCGTCGACCGCGTCGAGGATGACGGCCTCTTGGTGCTCGGCCCCGAGGTCTCCGAGGTGGTGGAGGTGAGCGCAGGCTGCGAGGTCTGGCGCATGGGCAAGGAGTTCAGGGTCGAGCTCTTGGGTGAGCGCCAGGGCCGCTTCCGCTTCCGCGTGTGCGGGCCCAAGTGGGCGACGCCTGAGGTCTCTCTCCAGGTCGCGGGTGAGTTCAACGTGGAGAACGCTGCCTTGGCGATCGCCTTGGCCGTGGGCCTCGCCGCACGCGGCGACAAGGCAGACGCTGCCGCAGCCGCAGCGGGCGCGGCGCGAGGGATCATGGAGTTCCAGGGCGTCGAGCGGCGCTTCGAGCTCTGGGGCGAGGAGGACGACGTGCTCGTGTATCACGACTACGCTCATCACCCGACCGAGGTGCGCGTCACCTTGGAGACCGCGCGGCGGGTGCTCCCCGGGCGCGAGCTGCACGTGCTCTTCCAGCCGCATCAGCACAGCCGCACGGCGCGCTTCCTCGGCGACTTCGTCGAGAGCCTGCGCGGAGCGGATCGAGTGGTCATCGCGGACGTCTATGGCGCGCGGGCGCACATCGACTCTGAGAGCGCGGGCGCTGAGGAGCTCGTGAGGCGCCTCGGCCTCGCTGGTGTGGAGGCTGTCGCCGGCGGCTCGCTGGGCGGGAGCGTCCAGGCGACGGTGGAGCGGCTGCAGGCTGGTAGTGGACTCTTGGTGTTGGGCGCAGGAGACGTGGATGGAGTCCGTGAAGAGCTGCTCGAGCGATTGGCCGTGCGCAGCGCTCTCATCAGCTGACCTCGGCCCCCGCACGACCCTGAAGGTCGGCGGCGTGGTCGAGTGGTTGGTGGAGCCCAAGTCCCCGGAGGAGCTCGTCGCCGCGGTCGCGCATGCGCGGGAGGCGGAGCTCGAGGTGCGCGTCTTGGGAGGCGGCGCGAACCTGTTGATCGTCCCAGAGGAGCTCCCCGGCTGCGTGATCTCGACGGAGCTCTTGAACCGCACCTTCAGGCCGACGGACCTCGAGGCGGGCGGCGAGCTGGAGGGGAGCGACGCGCCCCTCTCGAGGGTCGCGCCGGAGGTGGTGAGCGACGACCCGCGGCTCGTCCTGTGGGCGGGGGCGCGGCTGCAGGGGCTCGTGCGGACCGCCTATCAGCTCGGTCTGCGCGGGGCGGAGCTCTTGAGCGGGGTGCCCGGTCACGTCGGCGGCGCGCTCGCCATGAACGCTGGCAGCCGTGACTGGGGCTTCTGGGATCAGGTGGAGCGGGTCTGGCTCCTAGACCCTGCCACGGGGGAGGTCTCCGAGCGTGCGCGGGAGGAGTGCTCACCCACATACAGGAACGGTCACCTCGAAGGGAAGATCGCCCTCGCGTGCGTCCTGCGCTTCGAGCCCGATGACAAGGCGGTTTTGAAGGCCGAGGCTGATGAGTACCTGCGCGCTAAGTGCGCGGCGCAGCCCGTGACCGAGCGCAGCGCCGGTTGCGTCTGGAAGAACCCGGACCCGGAGCTCTCCGACGGGCGTGGCGCTGGGAAGCTCGTCGATGACCTCGGCCTCACGGGCTTGAGGCGCGGCGACGCGATGGTGAGTCCCCAGCACGGCAACTTCGTCCTGAACGCGGGCGGGGCGACCGGCGGGGAGGTCCTCGGGCTGATCGAGGAGGTTGAGGCACGGGTCCGAGAGGCCACTGGGATTGAGCTCGCGAGGGAGGTCTGCCTCTGGGAGTCAATGAACGGTGGTGAGGAGTGAGGGCTGGGCGAGAAGATCGGGTACTCTTCTCTTACCTCCGGCCCCTTGGGCGGGCCTGAGGGCTCGGGCGTGTCAGGTGGACACGTCGAGCCAACACCCAGCCCAGAAGGAACTGAGCGAGCCATGTCTGACAATGGCGCGGCTTCCCAAGTGGGGGAGCCCCTTCCGCTTTCCACCCTCCGTCACTCTGTCGCGCACCTCATGGCTTCGGCTGTCGGGAAGCTCTATCCGGGCGTGCAGTACGGCATCGGTCCCTCCATTGAGCACGGGTTCTACTACGACTTCGAGTTCCCCGAGCCGATCACGGAGAAGGACCTCAAGCGCATCGAGAAGGAGATGCGCAAGATCGCCAAGCGGGACAAGGAGATCGTCTGTGAGTCCCTGACCCGTGAAGAGGCCAGGGAGCGGCTCAAGGCGACCGGGCAGGAGTACAAGGTCGAGCTCCTCGACGCGATCCCTGAGGGCGAGGCGATCACCTTCTACGGCCATGGTGAGTGGGCGGATCTCTGCGAGGGACCGCACATCGACAGCATGGACCAGGAGTTCTACTTCAAGCTCCAGAACCTCGCCGGCGCCTACTGGCGCGGTGACGAGAACAACCCGATGCTCCAGCGCATCTACGGGACCGCCTTCTGGACCAAGGATGAGCTCGACCAGCACCTCGAGTGGCTGGAGAAGGCGAAGGACTCCGACCACCGCAAGCTCGGCACGGACATGGACCTCTTCAGCGTCCACGCTGACGTGGGCGGCGGGCTGGTCTTCTGGCACCCGAACCTCGGCGTCGTGCGTCACTGCCTCGAGCAATTCTGGTGGGAGCTCCACACCAAGGGCGGCTACAAGCCGGTCTACACGCCGCACATCGCGCGCGAGGCGCTCTTCAACGTCTCGGGTCACCTCGAGAACTACGGCGAGATGATGTACTCGCCTATGGCCATCGACGAGCAGCCCTTCCGGGTGAAGCCGATGAACTGCCCTGGGCACATCATGATCTACAAGAGCCGCGGCCGCTCCTACCGTGAGCTCCCGCTGCGCTGGGCTGAGCTCGGCAACGTCTATCGCTATGAGCGCTCTGGGCAACTGCACGGGATGCTGCGGGTCAGGGGCTTCACGCAGGATGACGCGCACATCTTCTGCACCCCGGATCAGCTCGCCGAGGAGATCGCAGGGGTCTGTCGCCTGACGAACACGATCCTCGAGACCTTCGGCTTCGAGTACACGGCCTACCTCGCGACGCGCCCGGCGGACAAGACCATTGGTGAGGCTGAGGTCTGGGATCGGGCGACGGATGCCTTGAAGGAGGCCGCAGACTCGGTCGGCCTCGAGCTGGAGCTCGACGAGGGCGGCGGCGCCTTCTACGGCCCGAAGATCGACTACAAGATCCGCGACGCCTTCGGCCGCGAGTGGCAGAACTCCACGATCCAGTGTGACTTCAACCTGCCTGAGCGCTTCGACATGTCCTTCACAGACGCGGACGGCGAGCTCAAGCGTCCGATCATGGTGCACCGCGCCATCTTCGGGAGCCTCGAGCGCTTCGTCGGCGGCTTGATCGAGCACTTCTCTGGGAACTTCCCGGTTTGGTGTTCGCCCACCCAGGTCGCGCTGATCCCGATCCGCGAGGAGCAGGCTGAGCACTGCCGCGGGCTGGAGCAGCAGCTCTTGGAGCGCATGGCGCGGGTGGACTGCATGACCGCGCCTGGTCACATGAACAAGAAGATCAAGGAGGCGCAGAAGCACAAGGTGCCCTTCCAGCTGGTCGTGGGTGAGCGGGAGGTGGAGGAGAACACCGTCGCCATCCGCCGCCGCGGCACTCGCGAGCAAGAGGTCGTCCCCTTCGCTGAGTTCCTCGAGCTCTTCGACCGCTTGGTCGCGACGAAGAGCCGCGAGCTGCGTTGATGCGGACGCGCGCGCTGCTCCTCACGCTCGCCCTCGTCATGGGTGCGTGCGCCGAAGAGGCTCCGCCTGCGCGCCCGCATGTCGTCTTCATCTCGGTGGATGACCTCCTGCCGCAGCTCGGCTGCTATGGGGTCGGCGACGCGCGCACGCCGCACATCGACGCGTTGGCGAGTGAGGGGGCCCTCTTCCAGCGGGCCTACGCGCAGTTCGCGCAGTGCGGTCCGTCGCGAGCCTCCGTGCTCACCGGTCTGCTCCCCGAGCGCTGCGGCGTCTTGAGGAATGACGCCGACTATCGCGAGACGATCGGAGATCAGCTCGTCCTGCCAGAGCTCTTTCGGGAGGCTGGCTACCGCACGCTCTCCTTGGGGAAGGTGCACCATGGCTATGGCGCTTCGGATGACGAGCGCGCCTGGAGCGAGGCGCCTTGGCGCCCTTCGCGTTGGCAGCGCTGGTACGCGAGCGAGGAGGCGAGGGCGGCTCAGAGCGCGGCAGAGGAGGGGGTCCCCGAGGAGCAGCGCGGCAGCGTGCGCGCTGTGATCGAGGATCACGCGCAGGTAGATGAAGCCGAGTTCCCCGACGCGATGATCGCGGACGAGGCGATCAGGCTGATCCGAGAGCACTCGAGCGGCGGCGCGCGCGCAGGCGAGGCGCTCTTCCTCGCGGTGGGCTTCCTGAAGCCGCACCTGCCCTTCGTCTCTCCACAGGAGTACTGGGACCTGCACGAGGGGACGAACCGGGTCTTGAACGGCAGGGCTCCTCGCGACGCCCCCGCGCTCGCGCTCCATGACTCACCTGAGCTCCGGGCCTACCTCGACGTCCCGGACGAGGGGCCGCTCTCACCTGACCTCTCGAGCCGCCTGGTGCGCGGGTACCGGGCGTGCGCGAGCTTCGTCGACGCGCAGGTCGGCCGGATCATGGCCTTGCTCGAAGAGCTCGGGATGAGCGAGGAGACCGTCGTCGTCCTTTGGGGAGACCACGGCTGGCACTTCAACGAGCTCGGGCTCTGGGCGAAGCAGACGAACTTCGAGCAGGCGCTCCGGGTGCCGCTCCTCATCAGGGGCGGGGGAGTCCGTGCGGGGGAGGTGGACTCCTTCGTCGAGCTCGTGGACATCTATCCGACCCTCGCCTCTCTGGCGGGGCTTGAGGCTCCGGAGGGGCTGGATGGTCGAGACCTCGCGCGGTCGCTC
>JAKVCE010000099.1 GCA_022447405.1 Planctomycetota bacterium
ACTTCGGGGACTAGATCTGTCGGATGACGCTCACGACCACTCCGCGGATCTCAACGGTGGGCACCTTGATGGGCTCCATGGTGGAGTTCGCGGGTTGGAGGCGGACACCGTCCCCCTCGAGGTAGAAGCGCTTCAGCGTGGCCTCTTCCCCGGGGAGGACGGCGACCACGGTCTCCCCGTCTCTCGCTTCCTCTCTGCGCTCCACAAGGACGAGGTCTCCATCACAGATGGCGTCCTCGATCATGGAGTCACCCTTCACCCGAAGCGCGTATACCTCACCTCCCGGCGGGACCAGGTCCTGCAGGGAGAGCTCTTCGGGGTCTTCTATGGTCTCGATCGGGGCTCCCGCGGCGATCCGTCCTAGGATCTGTACGGAGGCCTGATCGCGCGGTCCCTCTTGTGAGGGTTGTATGGATCGGCTCGTGTGCCTGTCTCCCTTCGTGATCGCTCCCTTTCGCTCAAGCTCTCGGACGTGTCCGAAGATGGTCACCTTGTTCACTCCAAAGTGCGCAGCGATCTCTTCGAGTGTGGGGGAGATACCCTGCTCTTCCACGAACTCCGTGATGAACGTGAGGATCTCACGCTGTCTCCTCGTGAGGGGGGTAGGGCTCATGCTCTGGGGATCCTTGAAGGGGTCTGAGATTCGCAGGCCAACTCTTGTGTGCTGACCTCGTGTTCCAGGCCGCCGCGGCCTAAGGCGCGGCGGTTGAGGGACCGTGGTGGAGTGTCCCTCGGGTTGGGTTTCCTGAGTGTTCTGTGTGGCAGCGCTCTTGTTATCAGCGCCCTGTCGAGAAGGCTCAGACGAGCAGGGTGACGGTGAAGAGGACGCCGAAGAAGACGATGGAGGGGAGCTCAGAGAGGACCGCGCCGAGTAGTGTGTTGGATGTGTTCATAGTTTCGTGGCTGGGTTCGCGTGGTGTTTGGCTAACAGAGGCCTAATCTATCGTCTGTTGGGACCCTAACAAGTCTAAAACTTCCGTTCTTTAAGGGTGTGCTCCCACTTCCGGAAGTCCCTAGGAAATCCCTGGTTGAATTCTGCTGCTATCACGACCATTTTGAGCTTCTATGCTTCCATATCACCAACATCTAATTCTTCTGCTGGTAGCCATTTCCAGGGCGCCGATGTCGTGATCACCACTCCTATGGGCCTGTTAGGTCCCGCTCCCCTCGCTACAATCACCGGCCCGCTAAGGAGCGGAACCCCTCCAAGAGCCCCGTCTTGAGCGCCTCCACACTCGTCACCCACCGCTCCCTCTGCCCCTACGACCCCCGGGCGGTAGCCTCCCACACCTTCGACCTCGTCGTCGTCGGTGGCGGCGCGGCTGGTGGTTTGGCCGCTTTGGAGGCCGCCTCTGCCGGCCTGTCTGTGGCGCTCCTCGCGAAGGCTGAGGCTCGGGAGGGCAACACGCGCTACGCGCAAGGCGGCGTCGCCGCTGTCCTCTCTCCTGAGGACTCTGTCGAAGATCACATCGCGGACACCCTGCGTGTCGGTCGAGAGCTCTGCGAGGGCGCGATTGTCAGAGAGGTGATCTCCAGCGGCCCGGCCGTCTTCCAGCACCTCCTCGACTTGGGCGCGCAGTTTGACCGCGATTCCAACGGCGACCTCTCGCTCTCTAGAGAGGGCGGACACAGCTCACCGCGTGTCGCGCACGCGCGCGGCGACGCGACCGGCGCAGAGATCCAGCACACCCTGCACAGGGCGCTCTCTCAGCACCCGAACATCTCAGTCTTCCCGCACCAGCAGGCCGTGGATGTCCTCTTTGATGCCGAGGGCTGCGCCGCGGGGGTCTTGACCTTGGACCCAAGCAGCGAAGCGCTGGCCTTCTCGGCTGGGCAGGTGCTGCTCGCCACCGGCGGCTCCGGACACATTTGGCGTGAGACGACCAATCCGACCATCGCGACTGGCGATGGGGTCGCCATGGCCTGGCGCGCCGGCGCGACGCTGCAGGACCTGGAGTTCGTGCAGTTCCATCCGACCTGCCTCTACGTCGCTGGCGCTGCGCGGGTCCTCATCTCAGAGATCGTCCGGGGCGCTGGCGCGGTGCTGCGCGACCGCCACGGCGAGCGCTTCATGGCAGAGTTCCACCCGGACGCGGAGCTCGCTCCCAGAGACGTCGTGAGCCGGGCCGTCTTTACGCGGATGGTCGAGACTGAAGACACCAGCTGCTACCTCGACCTCGCCGAGGTCAACGGAGACCCGCACGCCCTCTTCCCAGGGATCAGCCGCTTCTGCAGGGCCTTCGGCATCGACATCGCCAAGGAGCCGATCCCCGTGCGGCCTGGCGCGCACTACCAGATCGGCGGCGTGCGCGTGGACCTCGCAGGGCGCACGGACGTTCCGGGGCTGTGGGCCGTGGGAGAGGTCGCGAGCTCAGGGCTGCACGGCGCGAACCGCATGGGGTCGAACTCCCTCCTCGAAGGGCTCGTCCTCGGCGTCCGCGCGGGCCGCGAGCTCGCCGCTGCCGGGAGGGCCTCTGCGGGGCGTGCGGGCTCGCGCCTCACCTCGCGGGCCGATATGACCGCGCCCGCTCCCTCCAACGCGCCCTCCGTCTCGCTCAACCTGCAAGACATCACCTACTCCATGAAGTCGCTCATGTGGCGACACATGGGGGTGCAGCGCAGCGGCGCAGGCCTCGCAGAGGCCAAGGAGAAGCTCGCCTTCTGGGCGCAGGTGGTCCAGGACCTCTCCCCGAAGGAGGCGCGCTCCTTTGAGCTCTTGAACATGCTCACCGTCGCACACCTCGCGACCACCTCAGCCCTCGCCCGCGAGGAGTCACGCGGCGTGCACTACCGTGACGACTTCCCCGAGCAGCTCGACGGCTGGCGCCGCCACACGCTGCTCTGCGCCCAGTTCGAAGGGGAGCGGGCCGTCGGCCTCGAGCCGAGCCACGAGCCCATCGGACAGGTGGGCGTCCCGACCTCATGACGCGCGGGCTCCACGCGACCCGAGCCCCGCGCGAGCGGTTCGTCCTCTGCGGTGTGGTCTTTCCTGACCAAGTGGTCGAGCAGGAGGGGGAGCTCACGGAGGCCCGCGGCCTCGTAGAGGCCGCCGGAGGTGAGGTCGTGGGGGACGGCGTCGTGCAGCGCCGCGAGCGCCCGGTGGCCGCGACCCTGATGGGGAAGGGCAAGGTCGAGGAGGTCCTCGACGAGGTGCGCGCTCACAAGCCTGACGGGGTCGTCGTCGACAACGACCTCACGCCAGCGCAGGGCCGAAACCTCGAGAAGGCCTGGAAGGTGCGCGTCATCGATCGCTCAGAGCTGATCCTCGACATCTTCGCCCGCCGCGCCCGGACGGGGCAGGCGCGGCTGCAGGTCGAGCTCGCTCAGACCGAGTACATCCTCCCCAGGCTCAAGCGCATGTGGACGCACCTCGAGCGGATGGAGGGCGCGATCGGGGCGCGCGGCCCGGGAGAGACCCAGCTCGAGACGGACCGCCGCCTGATCCGCAAGCGGATCAGCGACTTGAAGAAGCAGCTCAAGCAGATCGAGAAGCGCAAGATGCGCGAGGTCAGCTCACGGCACGAGGAGTACACCATCGGGCTCGTGGGCTACACGAACGCTGGAAAGTCCACGCTCCTGAATCGCCTGACCGGGGCGGGGGAGTTCGCGGCGGACCTGCTCTTCGCGACCCTAGATACGAGGACGCGAAAGTGGGAGCTCGCTGACGGTCGCACCGCGCTCCTCTCAGACACGGTGGGCTTCCTCTCTAGGCTCCCGCACCACCTCGTCGCCTCCTTCCACGCGACCCTCGAGGAGACCCTCCACGCAGACCTGCTCTTGCACGTCGCGGACGCCTCCCACCCTGACGCCGTCGAACAGATCCGCGCGGTGGATGAGGTCTTGGGAGAGCTCTCCCAAGGCGGCAGGGACACCGTGCTCGTCTTCAACAAGATCGACGCGGTGGCTGATCCCATCGAGCTCACGTGGCTGCGCGCAGACAGGGAGGAGGACAGCCTCTTCCTCTCAGCCAAGACTGGCGAGGGGACAGAGGACCTTGACCGCCTCGTGCGGCAGCGCATTGACCTCCGCTCCGCTAAGGTGCGCGCCCTCGTCGCGCTGGCTGATGGCCGCACGATCGCGCGGATGAGGAAGGCGGGCGTCGTGATCTCCGAGGAGGTCTGTGAGGATGACTCCAAGCTCTCCATAGAGCTCAAGGTCGACGACGCCGCGCTCGGGAACCTGCGCCGCAGCCTCCCGAAGGAGGTCGCCTTAGAGGTGGTCGAACCAGCGGCGGTGCCGCGCGAGCCGGCTGGGCTCGAGTGAGCGGCAGCGCCCCTCCTCAGGGGAAGAGGCTCGCGAGCGGTGGGAGCTCAAGGACCTGCCCAGCCCGCAGGTCGTTCGGGCTGGCGAGGTCGTTCCAGCGCGCGACGGCCGCGACGACGTCGTTGAGAGGGGGCCTATCAGGCTCTGTGTAGAACTCCTGGCACAGCGTCGAGAGGGTGCTCCCAGGCCGGACGGTGAGCTCTACGATCGCCGGCAAAGGAGAGGGGGCAGGCTCGACCGGTAGGGGCGCCTGGAGAGGGCGCAGAGGCGCATCGTCTAGGGGAACGGAGCCCTCGAGCTGGATCGGCGCCGCGCCGCTAGGCCCTCCGAGGAGGACGCGAGCGGGGATCCCAGGGCGCTCCTCATCCACGCTGACTCCGGTCAAGGACTCAGCCCTGGTCTCGGCAGCCGCCCTCCAGCGCGAGAAGCCCCAGCCCGCCGAGGCGGCGAGACCGAAGAGGAGGAGCCAGCCGAGGAGGGTCCTCACCGAGCTCAGCTCGCAGCGTTCTCAGCGAGGGCGGCCTTGGCCTCGGCGCGATTCTCGAGGAAGAGCAGGACCGGGCTCGCGACGAAGATCGAGGAGTAGGTCCCGACCATGACGCCGATGATCAAGGCGAAGGCGAAGCTCTCAAGCACGCTGCCGCTCCCGAAGTTGAAGCCGAAGAGCAGCGAGACCGTGAGGAGGGTCGTCACTGAGGTCAAGAGCGTCCTCGACAGGGTCTGGTTGATCGAGGTGTCGAGGATCTCTTGGAGCGTGCCCTTGAGTCGCGGCCTGTTCTCACGGATCCGGTCGAAGAGCACGATGGTGTCGTTCAGCGAGTAACCGATGATCGTCAGGAAGGCGGCGATCATGGGCAGGCTGATCTCAGTGTTCAGCAGGTTGAACTGGATGCAGACCGCGAGGACGCCGAGGGTGATCAAGACGTCGTGCACGAGGGCGGCGACGGCGGCGAAGCCGTAGCTGTACTCGGCGAAGCGGAAGCGGATGTAGAGGACGACCGCGAAGAGGCTCACGAGGATCGCGAAGACCGCCTTGTCCCGGAGCTCGCCGACGACCTGGGCGCCCACGCTGGACTTCTCAGGGATCGCGAGGGCGAGGTTCATCGCCGCGCCGGTGGAGTCCTTGCTGTCTCTGAAGAGGCCCTCTACGAGGGGCTTGAGCGACTCTGGCCGATCTGTGGGGCCGGCTATGGCGGTGAAGCTGTAGGTCCCGACGCCCTCGGCGCTCGTGACCACGATGTCTTGGAGGTTGCTCCCAGCCAAGGTCGCCTGGATGTCCTCGACCGCGTGGCTCTCCTCGAGGCGCAGGACGCCAGTGACCTGGCCGTCGCTGACCGTGACCGACACCGGCTCGCCCATCAACACGCTCGCGAGCGCGTCGCTGATCTGAGCCTCACCGGAGTCACCGGAGCCGAGGTTTGCGTCCTCTTCCCCGCGGCCCTTGAAGGTGATCCTGAACTTCTCATACCCGTTGGCCGCGTCTCCGCTGGCGAGGATCGGCTTGACCTCTGCAGAGTCACCGACGACGCCAGCGACGTCACCGACGAGCTCTCGGATGGTCTCCGTGGACTGCGGGTCAGCGGTCCGCGCCGTGATCGAGAAGCCGCCTAGGAAGTCAATGGAGAGCTTCTTCTGCTCGGGCAGCGAGGTGAAGAGGTAGAGACCGCAGCCGATGAGGACGGCGGAGACAGACATCGCCATCTTGGCCCTGCTGAGGAACGCGACCTTCGTGTCGTGGACCAGGCGCATCATGCTGAACTCTTTGACTCCACGCTCGACCTGGAAGTGGACGAGGACGCGGGTCAAGACCAGCGCAGCGAACATAGAGGAGAGGATCCCGACGCTCAGGGTGGTCGCGAAGCCGCGCACCGGACCTGTGCCGACCTTGAAGAGGATGAAGGCCGTGATGAGGGTCGTCAGGTTCGCGTCGACGATCGTGACGAGGGCGCGGTCGAAGCCGTTCTTCGCTGCCTCTCGTGGCTTCCTGCCTCGGAGCGCCTCCTCCCGGATCCGCTCGAAGATGAGGATGTTGGCGTCCACGGCCATGCCGACCGTGAGGATGATCCCCGCGACGCCCGGCAGCGTGAGGGTCGCCTGCAGGAAGGCCATCGCGCCCATCAGGAACACGAGGTTCATGACGAGGCTTAAGGCGGCCATCACTCCCAGGCGCCTGTAGTAGAACGCCATGAAGAACAGGACCGCGATCAAGCCAGCGATGGCAGAGAGGGCGCCTGTGCGGACGAACTCTTCGCCGAGGGTCGCGCCGACGCGCTCCTCGTGCTCGAGCTCGGGACGGATACGTAGCGAACCTGAGCGCAGGACCTGCACCAAGGTGGTGACCTCATCAATGGTGAAGCCGACGCCTGCGCCGCCCTGGATGATCGAGTCACCATAGAGGCCGCCCTGAAGCTGAGGGTTCGTGACGACCTCGTCGTTCAGGACGATCGTCATGTTCCTGAGCTTGTTTGCCTCTGTGAACTCGCCGAAGGCGTTCCTTCGGCTGCTCTTCATCAAGAAGCCAACGGCTGGGCGGCCGTTGTTGTCCTGGGACACGCCGACGGTGTCGAGGTCCTCTCCGGTGAAGCGGAACTCCTCGGAGGGGACGGTGACCGCGATGTGGAAGGCGGGCCCTCCTCCATCGGGGAGCTGGGGGTACCAGCGCAGCCCCTCTGCGGGGCCGCCGTCCACAGGAGCGAGGCGGTTGAAGTCCCGGATCGGGCGATTCGGGTTGGCCAGGAGCCAGTCGTTCAGCTTGTTCCTCTCCGTCGTGGCGTCGGTGGAGGGACCCAGCTGGGTGAAGTCGTTCTCAATGTAGAACGCGAGCTCACCGGGGTTCTCGATGGCGCGCCTGATCGCGTCGCTTGAGCGCAGTCGTACGACGACCCCGGCCTGGTGATTCGCTGCGGGGGTGCCCTGGTACTTGCGGTTCAGGTTGAGGAGGCTCTTGCCCTCTCGTGACTCATAGCGGATCAGCTCGTCTTGAATCTGGATGACGCCGCCCGTCGCGGGGAAGGCGCGGAGGTCCTCTTCTGTGATCTCTCCGAGGCTGAGGGCGCGATCCCGTTCGTTGAGGTTCGCGGCGAGGGTGCCGCTGGCCTTGGTCTGCGCGAGGCTCGCTGCACCGGGGAGCTCGATGACCACGCGGTCGTCGCCCTCGGGCCGGATGATCGGCTCAGTGACGCCGGTGGGGTCGACGCGCTCGCGGATGATGGCGCAGAAGTCCTGCAGCAGCTGGGCTTTGTTGAGGAGCTCTGCCTCAGAGATCT